>JAGRHX010000359.1 GCA_020444775.1 Gammaproteobacteria bacterium | reverse complement strand
AGCTGCGCAGCTTCCTGGATACCTGATGCCTTATCCGGACGTGATGTCGATGCCCGACATCACGTCCGCGTCTCTGGGTTCGTCGCAAAGGTAACGCGCCCGCGTTTTTCGCCGAGCACGCCTCCACCGCGGTGTTCGACGCACCTCCCGACGTGCCGACGCTTACGGGCCTGTAGCTCAGTTGGTTAGAGCAGGTGACTCATAATCACTTGGTCGGGGGTTCAAGTCCCTCCGGGCCCACCATCTTGATCGCGCCGCCCCGGGCACCCGCAAAATGACCGCGCAACAGCGCGGCGAACGAACTCCTCTAGCTTCAAGCCGACATCCTCCCTCCTTGGGCAGGCTGTAGCCAAGTCAACTCAGCGGCGTGACGCCCCAGGCTTCCCGCATCTCGCCGTCACTCGCCGCAGACCGCTTACCCCGTTGGCGAGCTTCCGCCCGGGACATCTCGGCCACGTATTGCCAGTGCTTTCGCCCCATCCGAGCATCGATTTCGTGGCCCGGCTCATCGCGCATCTCGGTGGGCTCCCGCAGCCGAGACGCATAGCCAGACTCGCCGCCCCCCATACGCAGATGCAGACTACCCATGATCCAGATCGTGCCCGCGATCATGATCCCGAGGATCAGAGCGGAGAACAGGATCAGCTGCAGGTCCTCACGCTTCTGCGCGCTGAGATCCACATGCAGGAAGAAGCGCAGATGAACGACGATCTGGACCACACCGAGCACCGCCACCAGGCCCAGCGCCAGCTGCCGGGAAACGCCCAGCCACGCCACGCTGGCAAACGCCATCAACGTGAGCATCAGGGCCAGAATCAGGCCCACGGTGTATGTGCCCAGCTCGCCTTCCCACCCCGCACGATCGCGCTTCATGCCAGTCCTCCCAGATAGACCACGGAGAAGATGCCGACCCAGACGACATCGAGCAGGTGCCAGAAGAGTGCCAGGCGCAGGATGCGAGTCTTGACCTGATGAACCAGCCCGAACATGGCGATCTGCAGCACAAGCACCAGCAGCCAAAGCAACCCTGCGGCCACATGCAATCCATGTAGGGGCACCAACGCGAAGAACGCGGACAGGAACCCGCTTCGAGCTGGCCCGGCGCCTTGCGCAAGCATGCCGATGAGGTCACGCATCTCGAGCACCAGGAAGCCGGCGCCAAGCAGGAGGGTCACTGCAAGCCACGTAAACAACCTCTTCGTATCGCTGCGATACTTCATGGCCAGGCAGGCCATTCCGATACTGAAGCTGCTCATGAGGAGCAGCATCGTCTGTGCAAACGCACTACCGAGATGGAACAGCTCGCCCGGCCCCGGTCCGCCGGCCGTTGCGTCGATCATGGTCACGTAGGTGGCGAACAGCAGGCCGAAGATGATGAGGTCGCTCATCATGTAGACCCAGAAGCCGAAGACCACACCTTCGGCCCGCTCGTGAGCCTCGCCGTGTTTCGAGCCTAGATTGACCCCAGGGTGTCTCAGCGCTTCAAGCGCAGCCGTGCTCATATCGGATTGCCTCGCTCCTCGTTCGCCCACGCTCCACCGTCGATGGCGAAAGCATCCACATCGCGTTCCCGGTAGCCGGCTTCGGCCACCTTGGCGAGCCAGAGACGATGGTCCCGCTCAACCTGGCTCGCGGGCACGATCCTCGGCCCGCGCATATCGAAGCTGTGAACGATAACGGCTCCGATCACGGCGAGCGTGCAGACCGCGGCCAACCACCAGACATGAAATACCAAGGCAAAGCCCAGTAGCGTGCAGGCCCCCCCGGTCGCCGCCCCCAACCAGGTGTTGCGCGGCATCTCGATGTCCTCGAAGGCATCGGGCCAACTAGCGTATGTGCCGTCTGCCTTCACGACCGCGAGCGCGTCCCTGTCGGTGATCTCCGGAAGGACTGCGAAGTTGTACTCCGGTGGTGGCGCGGACATGGACCATTCGAGCGTGCGGCCGTTCCAGGGATCGCCGGCTGGCACTCGATGGCGATCGCGGTCCCGGATACTGACCAGGAGTTGCATGACCAGCGCCGCCAGCGCGCACAGAATCAGCAAAGCCCCCATGCCGGCGACGAGCATGTACGGTTGGAACGCCGGGTCGCTGTAGCTCACGCTGCGGCGAGGCATCCCCATCAAACCGACCACGTATAGAGGCAGGAAGGTCAAGGCAAATCCCGGGATCCACAGCAGCGCGGCGACTCGACCCAGGCGCTCGTTCAGCTCGAATCCGAACATCTTCGGGAACCAGTAGTGCCAACCGGCGAGCATCGCGAAGAGCACACCCGGGATGAGCACATTGTGGAAATGCGCAACCAGGAACAACGTGTTGTGCACCTGGTAGTCAATCGTGGGGTTGGCAAGGACTACACCACTGAGCCCGCCAATAACGAAGAGAATCAGGAATCCGGCCGTGTAGATCATGGGCACGCCCATCCGTATCCGGCCACGGTAGAGCGTCAGCATCCAATCATAGACCTTCACGCCGGTAGGCACCGCGATGAACATGGTCGCGATTCCGAACGCGATGTTGACGTTCGCACCCTGGCCCATGGTAAAGAAATGATGGAGCCAGACCGTGAATGCCAGGACCGAAATCGCCATGCTGGCGATGACCAGGGAGTGGTAGCCGAACAACCGCTTGCCAGCGTAGGTCGCGACCACCTCGGAGAAGATCCCATAGGCTGGCAGCACCAGCAGGTAGACCTCGGGATGACCGAACAGCCAGAACAGGTTGGCGTAGTTCATCATGTTGCCGCCGAGGTCGTTGGTGAAGAAGTGGAAATCCAGATAACGATCCAAAGCGAGCATCAGGCAGGCCACGGTCAACGGCGGCATTGCGAACACCAGGATGATGGCGGCACACAACGCGGTCCAGGTGAACAGTGGCATGCGCCAGAGGTTCATACCCCGGGCGCGATTCTTGTAGATCGTCACGACGAAGTTGACGCCGGTCAGCGTCGACCCGACGCCTGCGATCACGACCGACCATATCCAATAGTCCGGCCCCGGGCCCGGTTGGAACGCGGTCTCCGTGTACGGCGGATAGGCAGTCCACCCGCCATAGGAGAACCTGCCCACAACCAGGGACAACATGACCAATGCAGCGCCCGCCGCGGTCAAGGCCAGGCTGACTTGATTGAGCACCGGGAAGGACACGTCGCGCGCGCCGATCTGCAGCGGCATCACGTAGTTCACGAACCCGGCCACGAACGGCATCGCGACGAAGAAGATCATGATCGTGCCATGAGTGCTGAAGAGCTCTGCGAAATGCTCCGGGGTGAGAAAGCCGCCGCCCAGACCATCGGCCTGCTGTAGACGCATGAGCACGCCCTCGATCACGCCACGACCGAGCATGACGAACGAGAGCACCAGATACATGATGCCTATGCGTTTGTGGTCGACACTGCTAAGCCAGTCCGACCACAAACGCCGCCAGGCGCGACGCCGTGTCAGCACCGCCAGCAACACGATGGCGCCGAGGACGACAACGAATGCCGCCCCGGACGCGATCAGCTCGCTGAGCCCTGGATGGCGGACCGCCTGGACGAAGGCCAGAGAATCCAGGCCCAGCCTACCCATCAGCCAGTGGTCTTGCGTCAGTTCGTTCATCGTGCCCCAGCCTCCCCCTCCGGTGCATACACGGCAGAGCCCGGCTGCCGAGCGGCGCTCACTGGCGAGCCCGAGCGATATCGTTGCAGCACCCGTCTGAACAGACCGCCATCGGTCAACCTGAAGTGCAGCGTTCCAGCTGGCAACCCGGTCATGCCGAAAGCCTCCTGTGCCTGCACCGCGGTCGAGCGCTGCGCAAGTTGCGCATAATTGTGCTGACCGAGAACGGTCGGACTGCTCCGGACCTGCTGTCGCCAGGCGGAGAAATCCTCCACGCTCAGTGCCTTCACACGGAACCGCTGCGCATGGAATCCAGCGCCGTTGTACTGAATGTTCGCGCCCTTGAAGTTGCCCGGCGCATCGGCCTCGAGATTCAGCCGGGTCGTCATGCCGGGCATCGCATAGATCTGGCCGGCCAGCGCGGGGACGATGAATGACTGCATGACCGTGTCGGCGGTGAGTGTGAGCTGCACCGGACGTCGTGCCGGGAGCACCAGCTCACCGACCGTGGCGATGCCAAGGTCCGGATAGAGGAACAGCCATTTCCAGTCCAGGCCGATGACCTCGACCCTCAGCGGCGTCTCGGTGCCCACCGGCTTGTAGGGATCCAGCTCCAGCGTGCTGCGCCAGAGCAGTACCGAAAGGACGGTGACAATCAAGAATGGGACGCCCCACAACAACAGCTCCAGCTTTCCCGATCGATCCCACTGCGGTGCATAGCGCGCCTTGCGATTGCTGCTGCGGTAACGCCACAGGATGAACGGCACCAACACGATGACCGGCAGCACCGCGACCAGTGTCAGCGCTACCACCGCCATCAAATGGCTGCGTTGCGCCATGGCCACCGGTCCGGCCGGGTCGAGGAATGAATCGACCATCGCTCTACCTCCTTTGTCGGTCCTGGTCGCGAATCACGGCGCCGCGCGGATGACTGTCACATGCACTACGGACATCAGAGCTTTCGTGGACGCTCGCGGCAGGCGTATGCCGTGCGTCGTTCCGCGCATTCAGCCGGCTTGCACCGGACTCGCCATCGCATCGCCCCCGCGACGCCCCGACGGCCGGAACAACAACAGCAATGGCGCGAGCAGAACAAAGCTGAAGGCAATGAGCACGAAGGTATGAATGAAGCCGAGCATCGCCGATTGCGTTTCGAGCATGCGCTCGAGCGTCGCCATGGCGTGAGTCGCTGACGGCCCCGGACCGACACGATCCAGCCACAGCGACAGGTTGGGATTGGAGGGTGTCAACGAAGTCACCAGCCCGCTCCTGGCCACCGCGATGGAATGGGTAAGAAGCGTGCTGGCCGCGGATATGCCAATGCTCGAGCCGACGGTTCGACTCAGATTGAACAGCCCCGAGCCGAAATCGGTCTGAGCGGGTGGCAGTGAAGCGAAGGCCAGGGTCGACAGTGGCACGAAGATCATACCCATGCCCATCCCCTGAACCAGCGACGGCAGCACGAACCAGAATGCATCCGCCTGCAGATTGAGCCAACCCATCATGTACGAGCCCATGGCCGCAAGCATCAAACCGACTCCGACCATATATCGTGGTTCGATACGGTTTGCACTCACTGCCACCAGGAACATGCCGAGGGCGGCGGCCAGACCTCGCGGCGCCATCACCAGACCTACGGTCTGGGTCGGATAGCCGAACAGCTGACTGAGCATGATCGGCTGCAGCGCAATGGTGCCGAACATGCCCAGACCAAACGCCATCATCATCAGTGAGGCGGTGCGCAGGTTACGGTCGCGCAGCAAGGCAAGCCGCAGCACCGCGTCGTCTCGCCCCAGGCTGCGCCATACGAAGGCGGTGAGCGAGACAACCGAAACCAGGGCCAGCCCCTGGATCAGCGGGGAGGCGAACCAGTTGCGTTGATTGCCTTGGTCCAGCAACGCCTGCAATGCGCCCACACCAGCCATCAACAACACGGCGCCAAACCAGTCTGCCCTGGCATTCTCACGCCGGGTCTGCTCCAGCACGATCGCAATCAGGACAAGGTTCAACAGACCGACCGGCACATTGATGTAGAACACCCAGCGCCATGACAGATGCTGGGAGATGTAGCCACCGAGGGTTGGACCGAGTATGGGCCCGAGCATGATACCGATGCCCCAGACGGCCATCGCCCGCCCGCGCGCCTCGGGCGCGAAGGTATCAATCATGATCGACTGCGAAACCGGGACGATGCTTGCGGCGAAGGCGCCTTGCAGCACACGAAAGACCACCATCTCGGTCAAGCTCGCGGCCTGTCCGCACAACGCCGAGGTGATGATGAACCCGGTAACGCACACGCTCATCAATCGCTTGCGGCCCAGGCGTAGGGCGAGCACCCCGCCGAGCGGAATGGTCACGGCCTCGGCCACGATGTAGGAGGTCAGGACCCAGGTGATCTGGTCGGCATTCGCGCCCAGCGCCCCCATCATCTCGTCGAGATTCACGTTGACCACGGTCATGTCCAGGATGACCATGACCGTGGCCAGCATGACCGTTATCGAGACGAGAACGGGATTTGCGCCCCGAGCGGCGGTCTGGCTCGCCGTGCCGCTCGTGATCATTGCGCTGTCGAGGTCGTATCCACGCTCACGCTGGATGACGCTCCCATTCGGAGTCCTTCGGCGCCTGACCGGGTATCGAGCTGGATCCGCACGGGAAATCGCTGCGCGACCTTGACCCAGTTGCCAGTTGCGTTCTCCGGTGGGAACAAGGAGAAGCTGGCGCCGCTCGCGGGACTGAGTGCCACCACCCGCGCCCGGAACTGGCGCCCCGGCAACATGTCCACGCTCACCCTCGCCGTTTGTCCCGGCTTGATGCGACCGAGGTCAGCTTCCTTGAAGTTCGCATCCACCCACCAGGTATCGGTCTCCACCATCTGCATCAGCTCGACACCGGCGCCGGCCAGGGACCCGGCCCGTGCCTCGACCCTGCCGACATAGCCGTCCGCCGGCGCGAGGATGGTGGTATTGGCGAGCATCAGTCTTGCTTGCTCGAGCTTCGCCCTTGCCTGCAAGACCCGCGGATTCTCTTCCCCCGGTACGCCGAGTGCCGCGACGGCGCCCGACAACGCGCTGCGCGCTGCCTTCACCCCTGCGCGCGCTTCACGTAGTGCCGCTGTCACGCTGTCGCCACTCGCCTGCGGCGCGCTGCCCTGTGCAACCAGACCCAGCACGCGCTCGGACTCCTTGCGAGCATCCTCGAGCGCGGCGCGTCGTGCGGAGAGCTCGGCTCGCGCCTGGTCTACCGTGCTCTGCAGCGTGGCCACCGTCTGTTGCGCCTCGGCCAGAGCGGCCTCAGCGGCATGCACATCGGCCTCGAAGGGCCGCGGGTCGATCCTTATCAGCAGATCACCCTTGGCGACATGGGCGAAGGACTCAGGGCCCACGGACTGAATCGTGCCGGTGACCTGGGGTGCGATATGGACCACGTGAGCCCGCACATAGGCGTCACTCGTCGAGGGATGTCTTGCTGCGTAGTGCGACCAGACGTAGTAGGCGCCGCCGAGCACCACTATTCCGAGAGCACCGATGAAGTAGGTCCGCCAGCGTCGTTCGTGCTTCGCAGTTTCGCCCCGCCCGGCACGCTCAGACGGGCGGTGTTCCCGTGCCCGGGCGGCATCATGGAGCGATTCCGATACGATTTCCGTGTCGCCTTCTTGCATGGTTGCATCCTTTCCTCGTGCCATCGGGCACTCGGTTTCGATTCGATGCTCGAGACGCGCATCGCCCCGCTGGCGAGGTTGGATGACGCGATTCAGATACCCGGTGCCGCTCGAAACCGCCTGCAGGCCGATCCTGGCCTCGATTCCCTGTTTCCACGCGCGTAGCAGGATCGTCTCGATTCGATGACGCCCGCGACCAACGTCTCGCCCCGTGATACCTGTCGAAGTCGGACGAACCATAAGCGACCGGACTTACGCGAGACTTGCGATGAGGTGTCTTTTTGTACACATCCGACCAGCAGGGACCGCATCGAACGCATGCGGCTCGCGATGCCATTGGGAACATCGCGGCCACTTTGGTGAGAGTGCTCGACCATCACACCAGTCCCCTGACAGACTCCGGCTACGTAAGCCCCCCGGGTACTCCCCGCAGCTGCTCACACAGGCCGCGGCGGCAACCGGCAACCGCTGCCGGTCTACGAACAGATCGAGGACCCGGGGACGCCGGCCCGACTACCTTGGCATACTACCCAGACCATGCCGGCGTACGGCGCATTGGTCGATGTTCTTCTCCGGCATGCTGAAATACCCCCGTCCTATAACCTGGCCCCTGGCGGACCCCATCCGGTGAAACCTCCCGCTCTCTGGCGTGACTGGCTTGCGATTGCGTGCATCGGCCTCGGCACCGCGGTGGTGCCTCTGGACTCGGCGGTCAACATCGCCTTTCCGGATATCACCCGCTCGTTCGGCATCGAGCTGCATCAAATCCAATGGGTGGTGATCGCCTATGTGCTCACCCATGCCAGCCTGATGATGCTGTTCGGGCGGATCGGCGATCGAGTCGGTCGTCGACGCGTGTTCGGACTCGGCCTGATCTGGAGCACGGTGGCCTTCATCGCCTTGAGCCTCGCGCCCAGCTTCGAATGGCTGCTCGCCGGACGCGTGGCGCAAGGGGTCGGCGCTGCCCTGATCGGCGCCTGTGGGCCCGCGCTCATCACCGGGCTCGCCGCGGAAGAACGACGCGCGCGCATGCTAGGGTTGTACATGCTCATGTTCGGCGTCGGCATGGCGCTTGGACCGTCGCTGGGCGGACTGATGGTCGAGCTGGTCGGCTGGCCGGGGGTATATGGCATGCGAGTCCCGCTATGCCTGCTCGCGCTCGCCCTGGTGTGGAGCCTGCCGCCCGGCACGCCCAGCCGATCGCGGACCGGCCGCGGCGATATAAACGTCGCCGGCGCGGTGCTGCTGGCAACGACCATGGCGGCATTGTTGTTCACGGCCAACCGGCTGCAGCTCGCCGGCAGCGCGCCCTGGATCCCCGCGGGTCTCGCTGTACTGACCGCGGCGCTGCTGGGGCTGCTGTTCTGGCACGAGGGACGTGCGCGAGCGCCCATACTGCCTGTCAGCCTGCTTCGACACGCGACCTTCTCCGGGGTTATCACGGCCAATTCGCTGGTTGCCTTCGCGGGCTTCTCGATCATGCTGCTGGTGCCGTACTTCCTCGCCAACCTCACCACCCTCGCGGTAACCGGCGCCGGTCTGGTGCTGGCCTGCTCGCCACTTGGTACCGTTGGCGTCAGCATCGTGGCCGGCCGGCTCATCGAACGCCTGGGCGCGCGTCGGGTCGCGGCGCTGGCGGCAGGCTTCACCGCGGTCGGCCTTGTCGGCATCGGTCTGTGGCCGGCTCATCCGAGCGTATTGAGCATGATCGTGCCGCTGTTCCTGGCCGGAGCCGGGCTGGGTCTGTTCCAGATCGCGAGCATGGACGTGATCACGGGGAGCATGCGGATGGAAGAGCGAGGGGTCGCGGGAAGTCTCGCCCAGGTCAGCCGCACCGTGGGCGTGATGACCGCGGCCAGCTTGCTCAGCCTGGCCTTCGGGCTGCTCGGCGGCGGGCAAGGGGTCCCGAGCAGCGTCTTCCTCGAGGCGTTCAGCGGACTGTTCCTGAGCGTCGCGGTGCTGCCGGCACTGGTGGCCATCCTCATGGCCACACGCCGCTAGCCGACGCGCGCGACCGCCACCGGCCCGACTCACAGCTGACCATGGAGATCAGCGGTAGATGGCCTGGGCGCGCCGATCCGCCGCAATCTCGGCCTCACGTTCGCTACCCAGCGCAAGGAGGGAGGCCTTGTCGGCCACCTGCTCGGCACGCGTCTCCATGTGGAAATCGGCGAGACGGGTGAGCACCACCGCGTCCACCGGACACGACTCCTCACAAAAGCCACAGTAGATGCATTTGAACAGGTCGATGTCGTAACGCGTGGTTCGACGCGTGCCGTCGGTCCGTGGCTCCGATTCAATCGTGATCGCGAGCGCCGGACAGACCGCCTCGCACAGCTTGC
>JAGRHX010000358.1 GCA_020444775.1 Gammaproteobacteria bacterium | reverse complement strand
TCCATCTCGCCGTCGCCCATGAAGGCCCAGACCTTGCGGTCGCTGGCGTCGATGAGACCACGGTTGTGCAGGTACTTCATGAAGCGGGCCTGGTAGATCGCCATGATCGGCCCCAGCCCCATCGAGACGGTCGGAAACTGCCAGAACTCCGGCATCAGCCACGGATGCGGATAGGACGACAGCCCCGGCGCGTTTGCCTCACGTCGGAAGCGGTGCAGATCATCCTCGCTGAGCCGCCCCTCGAGAAAGGCGCGGGCATAGATCCCCGGCGCGGAGTGACCTTGGATGAAGATCATGTCGCCGCCGTGCTGATCGCCGGGCGCGCGCCAGAAATGATTGAAGCCGACATCGTATAGAGTCGCGCTCGAGGCAAAGCTGGCGATGTGACCGCCAAGCTCACTGGACTCACGATTGGCCTGCACGACCATGGCCAGCGCGTTCCAGCGGATCAAGGATCGGATGCGCCATTCGATGGCCGGGTCACCCGGGGTATGCTCCTCACGCGACTCGGGGATGGTGTTCAGATAGGCGGTAGTGGCCTTGTACGGCAGCTGCGCACCGGCCTGGCGCGCGCGCTCGATGAGCTGCTCGAGCAGATAATGCGCGCGTTGCGTGCCATCGCGCTCGATGACCGCGTCCAGCGACTCCATCCATTCCAGGGTCTCGTCCCTGTCGATATCGTGTTCACTTCTGGTCGGCAGTGAAGACATGGCTACCCCTTGAGCTGCCCTTGCTGTTGCGTTCCCGCCCGGGCTCTACGATGACGTCGATGTTGCGGCGCTGCTTCCGGGCCGCGAATGGTCGAACGTGTCGACGATGAGCGGCGCGCGCATCCGGCTCGAACACCGCTGCATGATACTCCACTCGTCGGGGCCCATGATGGGGCTCCGGAGATTGCCCACTGCCGAGCCCGCAAGTGTCTGATCCGACGCGGCGACACCGCGAATGTTTCGGCTGCGCACGCAATATTCGCGGCACGCTGATGGTGCTGCGGCGCAACGTCCGTCGTCTGCCTGGCGCATCGATCCCGCGGTTTCGACTCTATCGTCTGCGCGCCTGGATTCTGTGCATCGAGGTGGCACGCGCTGCGCCGGGCCATGGATGTCGGGGCGGACATCGGCAGCGGATGCGGGCATCATGCGTGAGCGGGCAAGCATCCCTGCCCGACGCACTCCAGGGCGTTTACACAGGAGCGATCACACAGGGGCGTTTACACAGGGGGCGTTCATCCCAGGCCGAATGTTCCAGGGGGCGCCCAAGGCTACTCGCATGGCTATTGATAGAGGTGAAGACGAGCGTGACGACTGCGCAGGACCGGAGCGGGGAAGGGCCCGACAGCATCGAGATTGGTCGGCCCGACGACTGGCACATGCATTTTCGCGACGGGGCGGCGCTCGCGCTGACCGTGCCACATGCGGCACGTCGCTTCGCACGAGCCATCGCGATGCCCAACCTGGTGCCGCCGGTGGTGAGCACCGATCAGGCGCTCGCCTACCGGCAACGGATTCTGGACGCTTGTCCGCCGGATCTCGATTTCCAGCCGCTGATGACCCTGTACCTGACCGACGAGACCGGCCCCGACGAGATCCTGAAGGCGCAGCGCAGCGGCCATGTGCACGCGGTCAAGCTGTACCCGGCCGGGGCGACCACCAACAGCAGCTCCGGGGTGACCGACGTTGCCGCGCGGGGGGCAGTGTTCGAAGCGATGCAACGGGTCGGCATGCCCTTGTTGGTGCACGGCGAGGTGACCGATCCCGAGGTCGATGTGTTCGACCGGGAGGCGGTCTTCATCGAGCGTGTGCTGGCGCCGCTGGCCGAGCGTCATCCGCAGCTCAAGATCGTCTTCGAGCACATCACCACGGCCGATGCGGTGGATTTCGTCGAGCGGGCCCGGGACGGTGTCGCCGCGACCATCACTGCCCACCACCTGCTCATCAATCGCAACGCGATCTTCCAAGGCGGCCTGCGTCCACACGCGTATTGCCTGCCGGTGGCGAAGCGCGAGCGGCATCGGCGGGCGTTGGTCCGCGCGGCGACCGGCGGCAGCCCGCGCTACTTTCTCGGCACCGATTCAGCGCCACATCCACGTGGCGACAAGGAGTCGGCCTGTGGCTGCGCGGGCATCTACACCGGACATGCCGGCATCGAGCTGTACGCGGAGTGCTTTGCCGCGGTCGGCGCGCTCGACAGATTGCAGGGCTTTGCCTGTGAGCATGGCGCGGATTTCTACGGGCTGCCGCGCAATCCCGGCCGACTGCGCCTGCGTCGCCGGGCCTGGGTCGTGGATACGCAGTACCGGACATCGGCGGACGACGCCGATTCGCTGGAGGTGGTACCGTTTCGAGCCGGGCAGGACGTCGGCTGGTGCATCGACGACGAGCCCGACCCACTCAGGTCGACCTGAGGATCGACCCGAGATCGGGCCGGCGCTACCCGTGCCGGCCCGAGCGTGACGTCTGAACGGGTGACGCGCGGGACTGGCCGGTTACCGGCCCGATGCGGCGCGCAATCGCCCGGGTCATGACGAGAGGGCTTGAGCGAGATGGATATGAGCGAGATGCTGGCCGGCGCGCCGACACGAATTTGCGATCGATTCCGCGGTTTCCTGCCCGTGGTGGTCGACGTCGAGACCGGTGGCTTCAACGCCGAGACCGACGCATTGCTCGAGGTCGCCGCCGTTCTGCTGAAGACCGACACCGCCGGCCGCTGGGTGTTGGGCGAGACCGTCTCTACCCATGTGATCCCGTTCGAAGGGGCCAACATCGATCCGGCCTCGCTCGAGTTCACCGGCATCGATCCGGATCATCCGCTACGATTCGCGGTGACCGAGAAGGAGGCCTTGAAGCACATCTTCGACCCCATCCGGCGCGCCGTGAAGGCCGAGGGCTGCTCACGTGCGGTGATGGTCGCGCACAATCCGGCCTTCGACATGGCGTTCGTCAATGCCGCGGTGGCGCGCACCGGCTACAAGCGCAATCCCTTCCATCCATTCTCGTCCTTCGATACCGCGACCCTGGCCGGCCTGGCCTTCGGTCAGACGGTGCTGTCACGCGCGGTCAAGGCGGCCGGTCTGCCCTGGGACGAGCGGGACGCCCATTCGGCCATCTACGATGCGGAGATGACGGCGCGGCTGTTCTGTCGCATCGTCAACCTCTGGGGTGGTCCGCGTCGCGTGGTGCCGGACGAAGACGATGCCTGCCCACGCCTGATGCCCGGATCCTGAGACCCGAGCCCGCGGTGTCGCAGGGCGTGGCCTGTAGGCCATCGCAGGTCGGGCGATAACCCCGTCCGTCGGCGCGCCATCCATTCCGCCGGGGCTTTGAACTCGCAACCGGTGCGCCGAGCGCAGCCGGGACGTTAGAGTTGCGGCCTCAGGCTTGGAGCCCGACACGGTCGCGGCCGCGCGCCGGCGGGATCCACCGCAAACTGCCGCTACCTCCGAGTCGGGGTACTGGTGCATGACAGTCCGCAGCGAACATCCGATGTCCGATTCCGAAGCTTCGAACGACGATCGCGCGTCCACTCCCGGCGTCTCGCCGGAGGCCGTGGCCAGGGTTGGCGGCGCGCAACAGCAGTCACCACACGCCGCCACCGCGAGCGCGCGCGATGGCTCACTGAGCCGCGGCCAACGGGCTGCCGCCAAGACCGCGCGCAATCCCATTCCGGTGGCGGTGTCCGCCGAGCCGCCGCAGCGCAAGCCGGCCTGGATACGGGTGCGCGCCGGACTCGGCCCGGAGGTCGCCCGGGTCAAGCGGCTGCTGCGTGAGCAGCGCCTGCACACGGTCTGCGAGGAGGCATCCTGCCCGAACCTGTCCGAGTGCTTCTCGGGTGGCACCGCGACCTTCATGATCATGGGCTCGCTGTGCACCCGACGCTGTCCCTTCTGCGATGTCGCCCACGGCCGTCCCGATCCGCTGGACCCCGCGGAGCCCGCTCATCTGGCGGCAGCCGTGCAGCGTCTGGCGCTGCGCTACGTGGTCATCACCTCGGTCGACCGGGACGATCTCGACGATG
>JAGRHX010000357.1 GCA_020444775.1 Gammaproteobacteria bacterium | reverse complement strand
TGTTGCGTCGGGCCGTCTCGAAAATCTCGTGCAGCTTGCGCTCGCTCTCGCCCAGCCACATATCGAGCACGTCCGACAGGCCAATGGCATAGAAGTTGGCACCCAGCTCGCCCGCCAGCGCGCGGGCAATGAATGTCTTGCCACAGCCCGGGGGACCGTAGAGCATCAAGCCACCGCGCAGGCTCTTGCCATACATCCGCAACAAATCGGGGTTCCGCATCGGACCGAGGAAGGCGGTTTCCAGTCGATTCTTGACCTCTTGCATGCCGCCCACATCGGCGAGCGTGACGCGCGGTGCCGGATCGTCCCAGGGACCGACCGTGACGTTGTCCGCAGCGCTGGACGCCACCGCCAGTCGCGGTACGACGGATTCGTCCCGACCGGTCTGCCCGGCGCGGTCCGCTGAGGTGGATGGCTTCGCGAGCTCCACATTCGATTTCGGTGCGGCGCCGTGGTCATCGCTGCGACCACTGAGCGCCGCGAGAAGCCGGCTGTAGCCGTCGGCAAGCGTGGCCTGTCCGAGTGCCTCGGCCGCGGTCGCGGCGCCGGCCAGCGCACCGGTATGGCTCGGTTGGACCTCCAGCACGCGCTTGTAGTGTGTCAGCGCGGGTTCAGCCGCTTGCTCGGCCAGATAGAGACCGGCGACGTGCAGCCGGATCTCGATGTTCGACGGGTCCTGCTCCAGGGCGACCAACATCTGCACGACGGCCAGGGCGATACGCCCTCGAGCCCGGAAGGCTCCCCCAGCAGTTCGACACAGACGATGCTCGCGGAGCACATGCCAGCCAGCCCATCGGCATGCTCGACACCACGCTCGACCGACCGTTCGAGTGGGCAGGGCGCAACCGCGCCTGAGCGCCGATCCGCTCGGCCGTGACATCTATCCCAGCATCGCGGGCGATTGTGCTCGACTGACCCGATTGGCGTCTCACGTTCAGCCGAGCAGCTGTTCCGCATCCTCCAGGTTCAGCGGCCGAGAGAACAGATAGCCCTGTCCATAGGCGCAGCCCATGTCGCGGAGCATCTCCAGCTCCGCCTCCTGCTCGATGCCCTCGGCGACCACATCGAGATCCAGTCCCCTGGCCAACCCGATGATGCTGCCCATGAGCCTGCGACTCGACTCGGAGTTCAGCATGGATGACGTGAACGAACGATCGATCTTCAGCACGTCGACCGGATAGCGATGCAGATAGCTGAGACTCGAATAGCCCGTGCCGAAATCATCAATGGCCAGCTGCACGCCGGTGGCACGCACGCGTTGCAGCGCCTCGTGCACGAACTCGGCGTTCTCCATGAGCACGTTCTCGGTGATCTCGAGCTTGATCGAGTTCGGTTCCGCACCGCTTGCCCGGACCGCGGCGCACAGGGCTTCCACATCGGCCGGCTCACGCAGCTGGCGCGCTGATACATTTACCGTCATGAACAAGTCCCTGCCGTCACCGCGCGCACGGCGTGCGCCGCGAAGTCGCCTCAGGATGAAGCCGGCCTGTTCCAGGACCCACAGCCCGATGGGCACAATCAATCCGGTACGCTCCGCCGCGGACACGAAGCTCGAGGGTGGAACCATACCGACCTCGGGACGAAACCAACGGATCAGCGCCTCGAAGCCGACTATCGTACGGTCGACCACAGATACGATGGGCTGATACTGGAGGACGAACTCACGACGCCTGATTGCGTCCGCGAGCGCCCGGTCCAGCTTGAGCTGGTCCGAGGCCGCGGCCATCGCGCGGCGATAGCGTTCGTCCGCCTGCGGCGACCAGGCACTACTGGCGTCGCGAGGCATCGGTGCCGCGTTACGCTCCTGAGCCTCCCGCAGTCGGTTGAACATGGCGCGCAGCATGAGATTCAGCAGCGGATCCGCCTGCTCGATCATCGCCTCCAGACGACCATGACTGATCGGCACTACCTCGACCTGGGTGAGCGCGGTGACGGTGGCGGAGCGAACCTGCTCGTCTATGGCTGCCATCTCACCGATGAGATTCCCGGGCCCGAGCACGGCAATCGGTCTGTCGACACCGTCGGATCGCTTGCTGACATGGACCTGGCCGGATTCGACCATGTAAGCGCAGCTACCGGCTTCACCCTCGCGCAGGATCGTCGACCCCGGCAGGAACGTGACCGGACCGGGATGCTGCCCCTCCAGCACCCGGGCGGCGTCCAGAATCCCTGTCGAGCTCGCAGTCCGTGTCATGGCTTCAGGCGACCGCTTGCGTCGCGGAATGTTTCGGGTCGCAAATGCTGGTGCGGTTGCGTCCGGAGGTCTTCGAGCTGTACAGCGCTTCGTCCGCACGGTTGACCAGTTCCATGGGCTGCCCCATCGATCCGTCAAAAAGCGCAATGCCGAGGCTGATGGTAAGACCGCGTCCCTGGAGCTGCGGTAGATTGACGAGGCTCTGCTCCATGACCGACTTTCGGATACGCTCGCTGACCTGCGCCGCGACATCCAGGGCAGCACCTGGAAGCAGCACGCAGAACTCCTCACCACCGTAACGGCAGACGATATCGTAGCCGCGTGTGCCCTCACTCACGACACCCGCCACGAAACGGATGGCATCGTCACCCACGGCGTGGCCAAAAGTATCGTTGACGCTCTTGAAGTGGTCGATGTC
>JAGRHX010000356.1 GCA_020444775.1 Gammaproteobacteria bacterium | reverse complement strand
AGTGGGATACCTTCCGCATGCTCACCCATCCCAGCTGCGCCATCCTGCCGGCCGCCTTGGTCGCGGCCGAGACCGACCAGGTGGACGGCAAGGCGTTCCTCACCGGTCTGGTTGCCGGCTATGAGGTGATGGAGCGGATGGCGGCCGACTTCATTCCCACCGTGATGTCGCGCGGCTTCCATGCCGGACCGGTGTTCGGGGTATTCGGCGCGGCCATGGCGCTGGCGAAATTGAATCGACTCGATGCGAACCAGATACACGGGACGATCGCGCAGTGCGTCAATCTCGCGAGCGGCAATCTCGAGGGCGCTCGGAGTGGCGGTCGCTCGCTGCGTGAAGGCGGTGCGGTCCGAAACGCGCTGCTCGCGGTCGCGATGGGGCGTCACGGCGTGCCCGGCGGCGAAACGGTGCTGGAGGGAGACGCCGGCTTCTATCATGCCTATGCCGGCAGCAACAGCGGCGCCCTGCGCTACAGCTTCAGTGCTGACAACCAGGCCTCGATACAGCGAATCGTCGAGGACCTGGGGCAGCGCTGGATGTTCCTGGAGACCCTGTACCGGATCTATTCGACCGCGGGCTACAACATCGCCCACGTCGACGTGACCGCCGCGCTGTGCGCCGAGCACGACATCAAGCCCGAGGACGTTGCGCGGGTCGAGTCGGTGGTCAACTGGCTCGAGACCGAGTACCCGAGCCCTGCCTTTCCCACCCAGAATCGTGCGCCGCATGTCGGGGGCAGCCAGTATTACGCGGCCTGGGGCGTGGTCAAGCGCGGCTTTCCCTTGCTGAAGAACGTCGAGCGCAATCTCGGTGAGCCGGATCCACCCGAGGTCCTGTCGCTGATGCACAAGGTCAATCTGATCCCGTCGCACCGCCAGACCTTGTTCGGCCCCACCGTGACCATCCACCTGAACGACGGGCGCAGCTTCACCCGCGTCGCCAGCGGCCGGGAGTTCATGTGGGATTTCGACGAGCTGGTGCGGCGGCTGCAGGAGATCAAGCCGGGCATCCCCATTGACGCTGCGCAGTTCGACCAGTTGACCGAGGCTTGCCGGAGTCTGGATTCGTTGCGCATGGCCAATCGCCTGATCGACCTGACCATTCCGGTCGAAGCTTGAGTTGCCCTCCAGGTTGCGACATCGACCGGCGCATCGACTGAGTAGGTGCACACGATGAACGCAGTCGACACCGCCCTGGAAGCGGTATTGCGGCGTGACAAGCTCGTCTTCATCGCCGGGCTTGCGGCGGTGATCATCGCCGCGTGGGCCTGGCTGCTGCGTGGCGCGGGTATGGAGATGAGCGCCATCGAGATGACGCGCATGGCCGGCATGGATGGCTGGCTGATGCGCGAAGCGTCGTGGACGCCGGCCTACGCAGCGCTGATGTTCTCCATGTGGTGGGTGATGATGGTGGCGATGATGCTGCCCGCCGCCGCGCCGATGCTGCTGATGTACATCACCGTGAGTCGCAAGAGTCGAGGCGCCGACCGGGTGCTGGGCGCGGCGAGCGTGTTCGCCGCGGGTTATGTGCTGGCCTGGGGCGGCTTCAGCTTGATCGCAACCGTGCTGCAGTGGCTGTTGCAGAGCATCAGGCTGATGTCACCGATGCTCGAGACCACCAACGTCTGGCTGAGCGCCGGCATCCTGATCGCGGCGGGCTTGTGGCAGCTCACACCGCTCAAGAACGTGTGCCTGCGTCACTGCCGTACGCCGTTGAGCTTCGTGTTCGGTGGCTTTCGTCCGGGCCGACTCGGTGCATTGCGCATGGGCCTGGAACACGGCGCGTATTGCCTCGGGTGCTGTTGGTTCCTGATGGGGCTGCTGTTCTTCGGCGGCGTGATGAACCTCTACTGGATCGTCGGCCTCAGCGTGCTCGTGATATTGGAGAAGAGCGCGCCGTTCGGGGTCTGGTTCGCGCGCGCGATTGGCGTGCTGCTGCTCGGGTGGGGTCTGCTGCTACCCGCGTTCTGAGTCGACCGGGTGGTCCAGGCAGCTTCGCCGGGCAGGTCGGACCACGGCCTCAGTCCAGCAACAGATCGAGCAGCTCGCGCACGTTCTGGATACGATCCAGATGGTGGATGCAGCTCAGACTCGCTTCCACCTGTCCGGCTGAAAGTGGCGCGCGCGGTGTCAGTGTCCGGTACTTGGCATCGATATCGGCCCATTCGATGCCCAGGCAACCGGCGCCCTTGGGCACGTGCACGGTGCTGCTGAAGCGCTGTCCGGATACGGTCTGGATGGTGACCGTGGCGCCCTGGCGATAGGCGGCAACGTCTTCGGTCGGCGGTGCCTCGACACGAACCTTGTCGATCAGACGGTGGATGATCGGATCGGCAATCTTCTGCGGGCTGGCGTGCTCCCAGCCAAACGTCCGATCCGCAGTGCCCGCGGCAACGAAATATGCAGGGCTATGCGCCATGTCGATCAGATCCACCGGGTGCAGCGGCTCGCTCAGCGTGTGCATCCCGGGTCTGGAGATGATGATCGCCTGCACTGCTTGCGGATCGACATTGCCTGCCCGCGCCGCGTTGGCCGCCGCTTCGCCCAGCGCGTGGTACGGATGCCCGCCCGGCACCAGCTTGATCGCCATGTCCGTGACGATGTCCCACTCGTGTCCGAGATCGTGGACGATGGTGCCCGCGTCGCTGTCACCGAAGACGGCGCAGAAGCCCCGTTCGGCCTCGAGTATGCCCAGCTCCGCGGTATAACCGGCACGTGCGGCCTGCGCGGCTTCCAGCCCGAGCAGGGCCGCGAGCCCGGCATGGTATTCGCGCGCGACGCTGGTGTTGGCCGCGGCCATCAAGCCGCCCATGGAGGTGGCGCACAGGGCGATGGTGTGCGCCGTCTGTAGCGCGTCGAGCCCGAGCAGGCGCGCGCCCGCGGTGCCGGCGGCAAAGATGGCACCCAGGCAGCCGTGAAAGCCCTTGTGGTTGAAGCCCGGCGTGATGGCGCCGGCGATGCGTCCCGCAGCCTCGTAACCGAGCACGATGGCGGCCAGGATCTGCTGTCCATCGGCGCCCGTGTGCTCGGCGACCGCGAGCGACACCGCCGTGAGCGGCGTTCCCGCGTGCACGATGTTGCGCAGATCGCTGTCATCGGAGGCCGCCGCATCGCTCATCATGGCGTTGACCCGGGCAGCACTGGCGATCGGTAGCTTCGTACCCTTGTCGAACCACAGCGAAGCATCGCTTCGCCCGCCCTGGGCACGTGCGAGATCGCGAACGATGCGCGCCGACTCTATATCGGTGCCGCAGGCGGCGCTGGCCAGGGTGCTCGCGACGATCATGGCAGCGTGCTCGAGCGGCAGCTCCGGGAGGTCGTCGTAGCGGGTCTCGGTCAGGAAGGTGGCCAGGGTCTGTGCAATGGTCATGATGCTTACTGCTTCGTGGCTGGGATCTGTGTCCGTCGCACTCACACCGCTACCGGGCCTGAAGCGCGTTTCCGGCTGTGCCCAACATAGTCTCGTGCACTGGCGGAAGGAAGTCCCCGATACCCGATCGATGGGTGGTCGACGCGGGGTGGGGTCGAGACTCGAGTGAGAACAGGTGTTTGATTCAGTACCGTGCGTTGCAGGGCCCAGTCGCGGAATCCGCATCGCGCAAAGCGGGACCGAGCCAGGGGCAACTCAGCCAGGAGCGGACGCTGCTTGCGCCGGGCATGTGTGTCGGCCGGGGTCACTTGCCGCTACCGGAATCGGCGCAACAGCCGGCAAGCGACGGTCTGCCAGGCCTCGATCTCATGCCATCTTCCTCAGGTAGCGACCAGCAATGTCTGCACCGGCGCGCCCGTGGCCCAGGTACCGGTATGCGTGCCGGTATCGGGATCGCCCTTGGGAGTCATCGCGGGGACCACCGTGAGACTGAAGGTGCCGGTTGCTGCAACGCTGAGCGTCGCCTCCGAATCGAGGGTGACCGCTTGTTCCTCTCCCGAGGGATCGAGCTCGATGTTGGCTGCCGTGACCGTGCCCGGAACGCTGTGGACCGGCGTGCTATAGCGCAATCCGACGAGCGCCCGAGCGAGTGAGGCTAGGTCTCGCCGCCGCGCGACGGCACGACCCTGAACCCGAAGCAGGCCATGGTCCACCGAGATGCTCAGCTCGCCGGTGCTACCGTGCCAGCTCCAGCTTCCATCACTGTCGAAACGGACGGTCTGGCCGTCGACGATCAATTCGCGCATCTGTCAGGACTCCTGCTCGCGGATGAAGGCTACCCGAAGGTTGGTTCCCACCGGACACCGTGCCGATAGTCTTGTTTCGAGCAGTCGCTCGATGCCGGCCAGGACCAGCGATTCCGGCGTCTCCCGATGAAGCCGGATCCGCGCGATGACGGATGGTCGCCAAAGGGTTTCACCGTCCGCTTCGGTGCAGTCGAGCTGCACGCTCAGCTCGACCGCGGGCCTTTCGACCGTTGTGCCCGCCATCCAGCGCTTGATGCTTGGTGGCAGATGCTCTCGGATCTGGCGAACCAGTTCCGCCGAGGTTGCAACCCCCAGATCGTGGCGGGCGCTCAACATCCGAAAGGGGTCGGTTGCTGTCAGCCGGTGCATGGATCCGGCACCGCGCGGCAGCCGCAATCCGGGGCCTGGAAGGTCTTCCAGACCCACCGACCGCAGTGCCCCGACGCCCGGATCGGCTTCCATCGTCGACCAGTCCTCAGCGAGCAGGTACTCGATGCGTAGGTCCTGCGTTGCTGGCGCCGACCGAACGCCCCAATCGAGCACGATGTTCCGATCCTGGTCGGTACGAATGACAACGCCCGGTTCGTCCGACAAGTGCCTCGACCAGCGCGCATCGGACCAGTACCGACCTGGCGTGAGCACGCTGCGGCATTCGAGTAGCAAGGGACGACCATGGGCGCCTTGTTGTCCGGGTTCACGTCGAATCGAGACTTCACAAGCGCGTGTGCGTTGCTGCAGGTGCGTGGCGCCTTCGGCGACATGACGCACCAGGTTCCACACCAGAACATGATTCACCTTGACTCGACCCGCCAGCGCACGTGCCAGATTGGCCGTGCTCTGTGGTGAGTCGCCGGCGAAGAGTCCGATGTGGATGCTTGTTGCCTCGGGATCACCCAGCAGGAGATCGCCGATGCGGGCGCTGACCGCTGAGTGGCTCCACGGGAGACCAGCATTCTCGATGAGGCGCAGCGCTGCAGCCTGCTGCGTGTCGGATCCGCCGAGCGGGCCGAAACCGGGAAACGGTGTCAGATCGACATCGCTGCCCATGACCCGCCACGGACGTGCGCACAGCTCGCGGAACGCCGCGTGCAGATCCGCGACAGCCGGTGCGGCGGCGTTCGTCTCAATGAGATCATCCAAAAATATCGTCACGAAACGATCGGTTCCATTGAGGTCATCGGAGAGACGATCGCGCAGCGCGGCAAGCGTGGTGTCCAGGTGCACACTGAGCTGGAGCTCGGTCGTCCCCGGTGTGTGCGTGACCTCGACCTGATTGGTGGTGGTGGGCAAGAGCGCGGGACGGGTCGCGAGGGAGCCCAGCAGACCGCTATCCAGACCGATCGTGGCGAAGGCCGGCAACTGGGCCGGCAGGTCGTGGGCCAACAGTGCTGTTCCGTACTGCCAGCGTGTGCCGGATGCATCCGGCTTTCGACTGACCACCTCACCGACCGAGAAGGCGAGCGTCGTTCCGAGGTCCAGCATCTGGCCGGTCCAGCGCTCGACCACGGCCGTGAGCAGGTCCTTGATTTGCGGGTCGATGTCGGCGGCGACGGTGGGCATCTCGTCGGGAGTATCAAGCTGATCGAGCAGAAGCTTACGCAGCACGCTTTGTTCTTCGCGTCGGATCTGTTCCCGCAGTGCCCGAGTGTCCGGTCTATTCATCATTCACCTCCAGTCCACCACTCACCTTCATCCTGACCTCACTGCGCACCACATCCTGGTCGATTCGCAGCCCTGACTCGCCGGCCAGGAAGCCGAGCCCACGCTCGGCTTTCACCATGAGCTCGCCCTCTCGGGTCAATGTCAGCTCGCCAAGCGCCGCGCCCTTCGACGCCTCGGCAGAAAGCTGCACCAAACGCTCGGGTGTGTTCATGGCAAGTCTCAAGCCACCGGCGGCGTAGATGACCCGCTGAGCCCGGTCGCTACCGGTCACACCCTCGAGGTCGTGCTCGCCCTTGTAGAGCGCTCCGAGCACGACCGGACGCGCGCTGCTGGCGGGGGAGACCAGAACCAGGACCCAATCGTATGCCTTGGGCACCATCCAGGTGCCATGCGTCCCGCCGTCCGCGTCCACACCCGCGAACGCATGCAGCGTGTCACACCAGGCCGTCTGTCCATCGATGTCCTCACTGCCCGGAAAGCGCACGGCGATTTCGCCACGCCGCGGGGAGCTCGGCGCGTCGAGGACCTGACCGAGCCAGACGGTCGCGGAGTTTGGAGGCAGTTCCGCACAGCGCCCGGCTGCCATGGGTGGTTCGAGTGAGACTTCCGTGGACAGTGGGTCAGTATCGGCCTGGGTCGTGAACCTGATGACGCGTCGCGTCACAATCAGTGGCGAGTCGATATCCCATGGCCCCGGTAGCTGCACTGCCGCGCCTAGACTCGGACCCAGGTGTCGCAATGTTCCATGCCAACGGGGTGTGCCGTCCCCCTGCGCGGCGACCCAGGCCGCGGCGTGCCGTCGGGCAAGCGTCGGCATGGGGTCGAGTGTCGGGATGAAGCTGTTGCTCGGCAGCGCCCTTCCAGGGGCGCGCTCGCCGCCCACCCGCACGTCGCCATCGATGTGGCCGGTGCGTCGCTGCCAACGGTGAGCGCAGGCTGCGACGAGCCCGTCGTGCGCCTCGAGCCGGCCGGTGATGATGTCCTGCTCGGCTAGATGCAGCGGGTCGAGCGCTGCTCCGGGCATCTCCAGGACCACCGTGGACTCGGTCGCGTCCGTGCGCACTCTGGCGCCCAGCGCTGCAGCGATGCGAACGAGAAACGCCCAGTCGGTCTCCCGGTCTTGCACGAGCGCATCGACAGCGACGTTCAGGGCAGCGTCTTCAGCTCGAACGGCCAGCCTGCGCAGCAGCGCCGCGAAGTCGGGCATCTCAGCCAGGGCGACAGCCGTATCGGGATGGGTGGAGAAGATCTGACAACGTGGGGCGCGGTCGTGACGCGCGCTGGAGGAGCGCGCGAGCAGGCTGAACCGCCATCCTGTCGCTTCCGGATTACAGCTCACGTCGACGATGTCACCGCGAAACAGATCGACCCGATGCCCCGCCGGCGCCACAGTGAGGATGGTCTGTGTTCCGGCCAGCGCGGTCAGCTCGTGGGCCGGCGAGGTGCTCCACGCGCTGACCTCGAGCTCGCAATGGGCATTGAATCGCTCCGCGAGCGTGAAGGCTTCTACCTGCAGATCCGCAAGGTCTGCTGCGAGTTCGAGTCTTGGCTCTCGCTCGATGTTCATGGTCACACGCTCCGATTCGTCATGCCGCGGGTAAACGGTGTCAGGGTTGGGTGAGCGAGAAGGCGAGCGTTCCGAGCCAGATTTCGTCGCCGGGCACCGGCGTGAGTAACAGCAGCACCGCCAGCAGGCCCAGCGCCGTGGCGATCGCACCGTTGTTGCGGGCGAGCTCGCGCAGCTGCGCGGCAAGCTCGGGATCCCCTGCGAGCAGGCTCCGGCCGAAGCCGACGGCGTCGGCAGTGGTTCGGTGGGGCGCTACGCCCACCCGTTCGGCCAGCCTGTGTGCAATCGGCTGTGGCACACAGGCGCGGCTCGTATCCCGCCACAGGACGATGCCGCCCAGGTTGCGGTAGGTGAGTGTCACCGGATTGCCCGCCACGATGGTCAGCGGTGCCGGCGGCGGCGTCCATTGGCCCGCTCGCCAGCCCATGCCCGCGGCCGAGCGCCCGAACAGCGTGCCGCCTTTCTCTGGCTGTGCACGCCGCCTTGCGAGGTACTCGCGGTCTGCCTGGATCAACAGCGACCTGAACTCGTCCAGTTGCCGGTGTCCATCCCTGAGTCCACCGGCCGTGTCCGGCTTGACCTCATAGATCTCATGCGTCTCGATGTCGGCGAGATCCGGGCGCCGTGACGAGCCGGGAGCTGCGGGATCGAGCAGCCAGCGGCCATTCTTGCGCGACTGCAGGACGAGTTGGATTTCACTCAGATACGGGTCGATGCCCGGACCGAACAGATTGCGTCTGGCGCCGCCCTGGCTGGGCACGGCGATGATCACCGAGCTCATACCGGGACGCCGCACATGTCGATCCAGGATCAGATGGTGATGTCCGAAGCGCGTGCCAAAGACACTCTCGGCGTGGCGATGCGCGATTCTGCCGAGCCTTTGCCGGTAGTCGCGGTAATCGAGCATTTGTGAGGTCCTCCTCGGTCTGGATCGGGACGGGCACGCCGCCAGCCTCCTGCCGCGAGCCCGATGCGGAGCGTTCAGCCGAACAATGGCCCTCCATTGGACCGGCGGGAATCGCCCGGCTCCGCGCTGCTGGAGTACTGGTGATCTGTCGGGAGCTGATGTCTGACATGCTGCTCCAGCGTCGTCAGTCGAGACGTCAGATCGGCCAACGCAATTTCCAGGGCCCGCTGGCGTGCCTCGAGACCGTTGACGTAGCGAGCGCTGAGAACGTCTCCAGGCTTGAATGCCTCGACCAGCAGCTCGCCGAGCTTGCTGCGAAGCGTCGTCCCGTCCTCGTCGGGCGGGTACTCCAGGACCAGAGCAAGAATCCGCTCGATCAAGGGTAGCGGTAGATGGTCGGGCTGCTTGTTCATCGGTGTACTCCCCGCTGGAGACTCCTCTGCCGATTGCATCATCCGAAGGCCGATGGTGTGAGGGCACGTCAGAGCAGCCGGTCCTGGTCCAGCCGGAACTCCAGTTCGTCGCCGAAGTGGACCTGGAGCGGCATACCGGGTGGCAGCACTCGCTCGATCATCTGCCTCAAGCGCGATCTGTCGTGAGTCGATAGTGTCTGCGAGAACTGCAGCACTTGTACCTCGAGCGTGACCACTCCGATGCGCCCTGCCAGGTCGAGTACGGCGTAGCTCGCGTGCACCGACGCATCGACCGGTACCGGGACGGTCTTCAGCGCGATACGCAGACGATGCCCGCCTGACAGCGTGCGCCGCGCAACGCGACGCACACTGTCGAACAGACGCTCGTCCGCGGACGGGCCGTTGACTGGTCTCATGGACCGGCCGTCTCGTTTGGATGCAGGATGACGCTCGACTGTTCATCGTGGAAGTCGGACTCAGACTCGATCTCGTAGGTGGTGTAGACCAGGCTTTCTCGATTGATCTTCTCGTCGGCGTTCCAGTCGATCGGCGTCACGCTACGCAGCACCAGGCGCGTGTGTGTCTCGCGCACCATGGACCTCACCACAGGAGTTCCATCGGCGTCGGTGCTTTCCACATCCATTGTCATGAAGGCTTCGACCCACGACTCGTCCGGCTCATCCCGGTTGTCCCAGGACAGCGCGTCCACCGCGACACGCCACAGCACGTTGTCACCACTCGGGCCGGTGGAGCGGGTGAGCCGGACGGTCTGACCATCCGGGCGTCCACCCCAGGCATCGCCACTCGGTGCATCATTCAGGAACGTTTCCACCTCGAGCCGATCATCATCGCCATCCGGATCGGCGGCAGCATCTCTGCCGGCCTGCCAGCTGCGTGCAGGGATCTTCCAACTGTTCATCGTTTCACTCCTTCAGGTTCGACCAACAAAGCCGCGAACACGTATGGGCTCGGGCGGGCAATCCGGCAGAGCACCCGCCTTGTTCTCACACTGGTAGCCACTCGCAACGAGATCGGCAGTCTCGTGTGGCGTCCCCATGCCGTTTGCCTGGCAATGTCGGACGAGCCGAACGTGCTCCAGGTGCCAGATGTTGATGATCGAGTCATCGCCGATCTTCGTGTCGTCGATCTGATAGATCTTCACGGCGCGAACCCAGCTCTCGCCGTGCTCCGCTGGACCGCTGCGCCAACGCTTGAGCAGGTGGTCGCTTGCGTCACCAGTCTTGCGGCGACCCAGGCTGATCCGCAGTTCGCGCATCATCGTCGCCTCCAGAGAAGACACCACATGCACCTCCGCAGTCAGGCGCGTCAGGCTTGTCAACTCGCCACCGGGTGCATCGTCGCTGCCGATCGCAACGTACGCGAGTCGGCCGTCCTCCTCAGAGATCTCACCGTTGATCATCATTCGCAGTCTCTCTGCCATCGCTGTGCTCTCCTTTCTCGATCATCCAGTTCAGTTGCCTGAGTCGCTCGGACCCTGCCCGTTGTTGCTGGCCATATCGATCGTTTCCTGGTCGATCAGCTTGATCACATAGTCGCCGGCGCTGCCATTGCGTCTATAGATGATGCTGTGCCACTCCCAGCGCCGGCTGCTGCCGTCCTCCGTTCGAACCACGCTGCCCTCGACCCGAACGGACTGGAACATGGACCGCGGACCACTGCACAGACGACGCAGGCTACGATTGAGGGCCTGGCCCTCGCGCTTGGCCGCGGCCTCGGTTGCGAACGTCGCGTCGCGGTTTATGAAATGATGTCTGACCAGCCTTTCCAGATATTGCAGCGCGACCATATCGGTCAGTGCATAGCGGTCCCTGCAAAGCGTCGTGGCGCTGCAAAAATGGAACACTTTGCGGCCCGAACCGCCCGCGGATACGACCAGGAACGACACCGGCACGGCATCTTCGCTGGTACGCGCGTTGCGCAGTCCTTCGCATCCGAGTGCCAGCGCCTGCACCTGATGCTGGCGCGTGCTGACCGGGATGTCGGGGGTGCTCGCGTTCAGGTGATGCCCGGCGAGAAAGGGCGCGGTCGATACGGTGAATGGGACCAGCGGCGAGCCATCCTCCGCCTGCTCGTGGAGCCGGTTGTGACGCTGGATCGGGGGGTTCGCGGACAGATTGGCATGGCGATAAAGCGACTCGATACCGGTGAAGTCATCGCGAATCTCGTCGGCGAGCGCGCGGGTCCAGTCGACGCCAGGGCCGACAATACGCTCGTGCAATCCCGCGAAAACAAAGAACCCACGCCGCTCTGCTTCGCGCATCCACCACTTCAGCCAGCGACCGCCCTCCACCCCATCGAAGAGCACGACATGCGAAACAGCGTCGGTGGTCTCACGTTGGTCGGCACGTGGCCGCAGCGTCAAACCGTCGAATGTGCCGTCGAGCAGGGGATGACGCCCGTCCTGGTCGAGCTCGAGCTCGCAGACTGCGGCCTGCGGTTCCTCCAGGTCGGTGCCCGGTTCCGCGCTCGGCGGCACGCCATGCGCGTTCAGAGCGAACACGCGCAGGTCCTCCGGCACCGGCCCGAGACTCTCGAAGAAGTTGTGGTAGTCCACAACGGCCCGCTCCACGGGTCGCTGCGCTCGCGCGAGAAGGCACATGTTCTCGTCGAACACTGATTGAACCCGCGCTTCCTCCGCTCGCAGGTGGGCGACCAGCGCATCTCGACGCACTTCGATCGCATGCTCTTCCGGAAGGCACCCCAGCGCCTCGTCGAGTGCCTGCAGGCGTTGCAGGACGGTCCAGGTGCTTCGCTGCTGGAGTTGCCATTCGCGTCGGGCGGCTTCGGGGCCATTGCGTCGTGCCTTCTCAGCGCGCCGAGCCGGAAACTCCGCGACCTTGTTCGCGGACAGGGCGCTACTACCTGGAATGAGCAGCGTGTGTCCGGTGTCCACGCCGGGCGTTTCGAGTGGCGAGAAGGCTTCCAGCCAGGTGGGCGCAATGTTCGATTCGTTGGTGAGGGACCCAGACATCTTTGCTACTCCTCGGTGGCGCTCACGCGTGGGCAGTCGGCGTGAAGGTCCCCAAGCACCTCGGCAAGGCGTTGGATCTCCTGCTGCAGCCGGGCCCTGAGCTTGGCTACGTCGCAGACATCCCCGGCCGGACCTTCGGCGAGGTCGGACGCGGCCTGGCGAAGCGCGGCGGCCTTGATACGCTGCCGCTCGGGGACGCCGAAGCGGCTGTTGGGTCCCGCCCGGGTACGAGCGTTGCGCATCACCCAGTCGGGCTCGAAGTGACCGAGCAGGTCCCGTTCGGTCACGAGTGCCCGGTCATAGTCCACGCTGACTCGTTCCGGTGCCCGGTCCGCGCATTCGGATTGCAGGGTCACCTCGATGGAGGGCCGAAACCTTCGTGCCACATCGAGTACGGAACGTACCGCCACGGGCTGGCCGGCATTCGGCTCGTCCGTTTGACTGGCCGACGGGACCGCGCCGACCAGCAGAACGTTGCGTGGCAGCGTCTTGCCATCGACGTCGTCGGGCGTCGTTGGTGTCGGGACGTGCTCAATCTTGATGGTCATTCATCGAACTCCCGGTTGGACGGACGGGTGTCGTATCCCGCCCGCTCAGCTCTTGGACTTTTCCTTGCCGGCCTCGGCCGTCGCCGCGGTCGCTTCCGGCGATGCCGGTGTCTGGCCCGCGGCTGGTGTCTCTGCCGAGGGTGCCGCCTCTGTCGACGGCAGGTCGTTGTTCAGCAGGACCAGGACGAGGAGTGCCACGCCGCATGCTGTCGCGACCGACCAGCCGGCCTGGCGCAGCCGTAGCCAATGACGCTGGCGCTGGACCAGGGCAAGCAGGCGATCGAAGATCGGCGCGGCGCCCGTGCTGCTCACACGCGGGATGTATTGGGTTCGACCGTCCGCGTGCCGGACGAAGTCGGACATGGTCTTCCCGTAGGGTGTGAACAGGCCGACCAGCAATCGGTCGTTGGCAAGACGTCTGGGATTGCGATCGATCAGCGGGAAGAGATCTTTCAGGTCGCTCGCTTCGAGGCCGTCGATGGATGGCAGCAGATCTGCACGGGTGAAGACGACCAGGGATCGGTCCAGACTCGCCACCAGGCTGGAGAGCTGTCCGACCGTCGCCGCATGGGCATCGACGGCCTGCCGCGCCAGCGCTCGAACGAGGTCGAGGACCAGCGGCTCGTTGCCTGCGTCGGCGCCATGCACCACGTGGAAGCAACGGGACTCCCGGTCGAAGTGCACACGGTGATCTTCGTCAACGAAGGTGATGCTGCGTCTCGGTCCATCCTCCTCGGCGAGGATCTCGACCGGACACAGGCCATCGACAGCATCGCGGTCCAGATCGAACAGTCGCGCGCAGGCCTCGTAGAGTGCGTCTTGCAGCGCGACGCCCGGGAAGCGTCGCTGGTAGCTCGAGACGAAACCGAGAATCGCTCGGTAGGCAAGGTCCTCGTCGACCGTGAAGGGGTTGAAGGCCGCGACGCAAACCGTGGCACGTCGGCCGCGAAACCAGTGTCGCAGGTTGCGATACTGTTCGCCGCCGTCTGCGCCACGGAGCATGTCCTCGGCAGCCGAGAAGCGCACCACCAGCCGCTGCCCGCCTGGCAGAGTGACATGCAGGCGCTCCAGACCGTCGTGCTCGGCCTGCTCCCACCAGCGCACCGCCGGACTGCTCAGCGTGCGACCTCGATCGCGCACCCGAGTCGCCTGCGCACCGAGGCCCTTGGTTGCGTCGTGCCAGCGCACGGGCTGGGCGCGGACGTGCTCGTACATGGCCACGCCGAGCAGCGTCTTACCGGTGCCGTTTGCACCGATCACGATGGCATGGTGAGAGAGCAGATCCTTGAGCACCCATGGCGTCAGGACATGGACCCGACGAAGCTGGCGCTTGACCGCGTTGGCGATAGGCTTGAGGACTGTCTTGATCATGGAGGGACTCCTTGGCCGGGTGACGCGCCGCCGCGTCGACCGCTGCCGCCCATACTGGGCCAGGAGCTCTGAAGAACCGCCACGAAATAGCGCCTGTATGGCGCCGATTCTCGAGTGCCTCATGTGGTTGGTCTGAAGATGCCGGAATCTCGTCGGACTCGCTCGAAGGGTCTTCAGAAACTCTTCAGAATACGGCGTGTCTGCTCAGCGCTTCTTCAGCGGGTGACGCGGATACTGGAGCACCGAAGCAGATGACCGAAGTAGCGGAGCAAGGCGATGGGCACGATCTTCTTGTACGACGACAGCCACGAGGATCTGGAGCGCTACGGGCGTCTACTGCGCCTGTATGGGCATACGGTGTTGGACTTCGACAACCATGTCGAGGCCTTGGCCGCCCTCGAGTCTGACTCGCCACCACCCGACGTCGCGGTCCTCGATATAGAGAATCAGTATTTCACGGGCGACAAGCAGGGGGTCGCGGTCGGGATCGAGGTTGGTCAGGCAATCAAGCAACGCTGGGCGCAAGTGCCCATCATCTATCTGTCATTGCACGAGCATGGCTCTCAGCTGATGAAGCGTGTGATGGATCTCAAGCTCGTCACCTGGTACGTCTGCAAGCAGGAGGAGGACGAAGTCCTGACCAAAGCGATCGAGCTGGTGACCTGGAACAACCGTGTCGTTCCGCAGAACTGGCAGGAGAGGTATTCGGTGGGGCCACTGGACGTGATGCCCGCTCGTCAGGACGCAAGCTGGCGAGGGCAGGCGTTGGGCTTGACCCGCACGCAGTTCCTGATCGTCCACGCGCTTGCCAAGGAGCCTGGTCAGCTCGTCAGGTACACCGAGCTGCAGAAGGTCGCGCAGATGCGTATCGCCGCCGACAGCTCCGCGGAATCCAGTCAGTACAAAGGTTTCGAGGACGACAGATTACGCAATACTCTTTCGCGACACGCCAATGACATCCGGGCGAAGCTGGAGACGGCCGAGAGAGCAGTAAGTATCGCTGCTGGCGAGGGCGACGCCAGCTTCGATGCGAAGAAGATCCTGCAGGTCAAGAGCGGCTATGGTTACCAGTGGAACCCAGACTGATCGCGGGCTGTCGGCTCAACTCTCTGGCGGCACTATCGGCAGGCGTACGCTGATCCGGACACCCGGCTGTTCACCCGGATCGTGATTCACGATCCGATCGAGCGGTACGCAGCGGATTTCGCCGTCGAAGCCTTTCACCACCTGCTCGACCATGTACAGACCGATGCCACGCCCCTCGGGGTCGTTGGTCGTACCCAGCTTCAAGAGCTTCTCGAACTCATCCTGCGGGATGTGCGCGCCACCGTTGCTGATCTGGATGACGGCCCAATCCGGGTGCTTGTGATCGGGATGCACGTCGATGTCGACCAGCTCGGAGCTGCCGTGCTTGAGCGCGTTGTTGATGAGATTCTGGATGGCCACCTCCAGATGGTGCCAGTTTCCCTGCACGTACATCGGTGGCCCTGCATGATTGTTGAGCCGCACCTGGCGCTGGCTATCACGCAGCCGACGCACGTAGTCCGCCATGTTCGCCTGTAGCACGAAGCTGTCCGCTCTTTCGCGCGCATCCCGAATGAATGGAGGCATCCAGTCGACCGGCAGCAGATTGAGCTTGACGGAGCTCTCGGCGAAAGCCAGGTGTGACAGGCAGCGCGCGGCCTCCTTGTCCTCGGCAGAGGAACGGGAAGTCAGATAGGACCGGATCTCTCTCAGCCGTCCTCCAATCTCGTGGTCGAAGCGGGCCAGGAAGGTCGCATAGTAGTCGAGCGCCGCCGCTTGCCTCGCATGGCTGGCGCGAAGCTGATTCACCGCCGCCTTCTCCTGCTGACCGGTCTTTTCCTGGCGAGCCAGCGTCTGTTTGAGCTGTTCGTTGTGGTGACCGAGCCGCCCGGAGATCTGCGCGTAATGCTCGACCTTCTCGTCGATCTCCTGGCGATGCCGCGCCTTCGCTTCTTCCAGCGCCTGCTCATGCCGTGCACGCTGCTCTTGCAACTCCCGCGCGTGATCCGCTCGCGATCTCTCCAGCTCGTCTTCAGCCTTGTCCTGAGCCCTGCGGCGTTCCTGGTCTTCCCGCGCCAGGTAATCGCGCATCACACCGAGCTTGCGGCGCTGGCCCCACATCAATCCCAGTGCGATCAGCAGCAACAGAATCAGGATCGCGATCTGCCAACGCATGAACGAGTGCTCAACCTCGAGAATCACCAAAAGATCCGAGAGCGTGTTCATTGCGATTTAGAGTCCTTGTCTGGTGGCGTTCGGCCGATCGAGGCTGCTGACTGGAGAGGATAGGAAAATCGGTGAGGCCATACCAGAAAGGAACGAAGCGTCTCGAGACCAAGTCGAGGCCCGTACGCGTGACGGCGTATGCCGCTCGGCCATGCGTGTCGGCGCGGGCCCGGCGGCTGTCACGCCGAGCCCTAGCTCAGTCGACGCCCGCGGCGATCGGGGTGTCAGTTGCTCCAGGCAAACGGCGCAAAGTGGCCGTTGTTGCCGACGCCGGAGAGATCGAGCTCCAGGCCGAAACCGTGCACGTGCATCTCCTTGGAACGCGCCAGGGCGAGACGTGAGTTGGCTGGATGCGCGGTGTTGTCGATCGTGATCGGCTCGCCGCTGCCGGTCCGCGACGGCACGCCGCTGATGGCGAACGAGAATATTCCGTCGACATCGGTCTCGCGGTCCAGACCATCCATCTCGAAGGAGATGGGCGCAAAGGCGATGCCGCGAAAATCCCCGACCAGCGCGTCGTGGATCAACGCGGGGCGTCCACCGGCCCGCCCGGCCAGGATCTCGTTGAGGGCGACCCGCTGGGCGTCGTCGGCGGTGTCCTCGACCACGCAGGCGAAGATCCAGTTGCCGTCGGCCATCACCTTGCCCGAGCGGATCACCAACGCGAACTTCAGCCCGTCGAGGGTGGTCGCATCGAAGCGCCCCTCGTCGATGCGGTAGACCATCAGCGCGGTGCAATGGTCATGGGTCACCTCGCCCTGCGGATTGGTGTAGATACACGGGCAGAGGTAGTCGCAGTTGCAACTTTCCATGTACTGGCCGCTCATCGACCATGTGGGTGCCGTCATACAGACCTCTCTTGAAGTCAATCGAGCCGACTTCAGGCAACATATTGGTTCGAATCGACGCGTCCGACAAGACCCGGTGTCAGCCCGCGCCGGCCGATGTGGGACTCGGCCGCCCGTTCGTCACGCAGTGCTTCGAGGTGACTGACATGACCGAGACTGCCGATACAAGAGGCTGCCCCGATGCGACCGACCCGTTCGTACCGGGTCAACGCTTCACCATCGCAGGCGCCGACGGTGGCCCGTTGTCCGGACTCACCTTCGCCGCCAAGGATCTCTTCGATGTCGCCGGCCGGCCGACGGGCGCCGGTAATCCTGATTTCGCGCGTGCCAATCCGCTGCCCGAGCGACACGCCTTCGCGGTGGCACGCCTGCTCGATGCTGGTGCAACGCTGATCGGCAAGACCATCACCGACGAGGTGTCGCTCGGCATCTTCGGCGAGAACGCTTTCTACGGCACGCCTTTGAACCCGCGCGCGCCCGACCGGGTGCCGGGTGGATCGTCATCCGGGTCAGCGAGCGCGGTCGCGGCTGGCCTGTGTGACACGGCGCTCGGCACCGACACCGGTGGCTCGGTGCGGGTGCCGGCGAGCTTCTGCGGCTTGTACGGGATCCGACCCACCCACGGCCGATTGCCGCTGGCCGGCATGTTGCCACAGGCACCGACCTCGGATACCACCGGCTGGTTCGCGCGTGATGCGAGTACCTTTGCCCGGGTCTCGTCCGTGATGCTCGACGAGGCGCCCGGCGAGTGGTTACCGCGTCGGCTGCTGGTCGCGAGCGACGCGTTCGCGATCGCCGATGCGGCGCTCGGCGAGGCGTTGGAGCGACACATCGTCGCGCTCGAGCGGCTGCTCTCCTGCCTCCGGCAGACGCTGCAGCTCGCGCCACCGGGGCTGAGCGCCTGGGCTCGGGCGCAGCGCACCATCCAACCTCACGAAGCGTGGCAGACCTTCCGGACCTGGGTCGAGCGTGACAACCCGCGGATGGCTTTCAGCGTCGCCCGCGGGCTGATGGCCGGTGCCGCCACCCCGGGTGAGGCGCTGAAGTGGGCGGAGCTGACACGGCTCGAGGCGCGTGGACGCATGCGTCAGCTGCTGGCCGGTGATAGCGTGCTGGTGATGCCGACCACACCGTTCCCCGCGCCGTTGCGCGGCGCGCCGCTTGCCGAGCAGGAGGCCAATCGGCTGCGCATCTCGGCGCTGGCCGCGCAAGGCGGATTGACCGGTGTGCCGCAGGTGGTGGTGCCGGGTGCGCAGGTCGCTGGGCTGCCGGTCGGTCTGTCGCTGCTCGGTGCGCCCGGCCAGGACATGCAACTGGTCACGCTCGCGCAGGCGCTGGCCGCGACCTTGGAGAAGGACTGATGAACGATCCGACCGTCAACATTCCCGAGGTGGTCGAGGAGATCGCCGCGTTGTTCGAGCGCTACGAGCAGGCGCTCATCGACAAGGACGTGGATATCCTCGATGCGACCTTCTGGGACAGCCCGCACACCGTCCGTTATGGCTTCGACGAGAACGGCTACGGCTTCGACGAGATCCACGCCCACCGAGTGCGACGACCGCCCGGACCCGGCAGCAAGGAACGCCGCATACGCCTGGAGATCCTCACGCTCGGCCGCGATCTCGCCACCGTCAACCTGGAGTTCAAGATCCGCGGCCGCGATGCCATCGGTCGCCAGTCGCAGACCTGGGTGCGGTTCCCGCAGCTCGGCTGGAAGGTCGTGAGCGCGCACGTGTCCAGCATGGCGGGGGCGAGGTCGGCATGATGTGGCGCGGCGATTGCCTGACGTGCCGGTCGGGCTGGCCGGGCGCCAGCAACGAAGCGTATCGATACGGTTCTGCTGTGGTCGAACAGGCGTAATGAAAAGGCGCCGAAGCGCATGATCATCATCGACGGTTCCCAGGGCGAGGGCGGCGGTCAGATCCTGCGTTCGGCCTTGTCCCTGTCCATCTGCACCGGGCAGCCGTTTCGAATCGAGAACATACGGGCGAATCGGCCGAGGCCCGGTCTGATGCGTCAGCATCTCACCGCCGCGAAGGCCGCGGCGTCGATCTCGCGCGCCCGGATGCGCGGCGCCGTGGTCGGCGCGCAAAGCCTGGAGTTCGATCCCGGTCCGGTCGTTGCCGGCAGCTACGAGTTCGCGATCGGCACCGCCGGTAGCTGCACGCTGGTGCTGCAGACCGTGCTGTTGCCACTTATGAGCGCGTCCGAGCCGAGCAGCGTGCGGATCACCGGTGGTACCCACAACATCGGCGCGCCGTCATTTGATTTCCTGCAGCGCGCCTGGCTGCCGTTGCTGCGGCGGATGGGTGCCCGGGTCGGTCTACACCTGGAGCGCCATGGCTTTTTCCCCAAAGGTGGGGGTGCGATGCAGGCGCAGATCATGCCGTCACCACGTCTGTCACCCCTGGAGCTGCACGAGCGTGGCAGCCTGCGCAAGGCCTGGGCCGAGGCCTGGGTGGCCGGGCTGCCCACCAGCATCGCGGAACGTGAGCTGGCGGTGATCGGCCGTGAGCTGGACTGGTGTGAGTCGCAGCTCCTGCTGCATGGCCTGCCCGAGGATCGGGGACCTGGCAACCTGCTCAACTTGATCTTGGACTTCGAGCACGTGTGCGCGGTGATCAGCGGGTTCGGTGAACGCGGTGTGCGTGCGGAGACGGTCGCTTCCCGGGCCGCGCACGAGGCGCGCGCCTATCTGGACAGTGGTCTGCCGGTGGGTACGCATCTGGCCGACCAGCTGCTGCTGCCGCTGGCGATCGCCGGCGGCGGCGGCTTCAGCACCGTGGCGACCAGCCCGCACATGCTCAGCAACGCGGCGATCATCGAGACCTTCAGTGGGCTGAATTTGCACACCGAGCCTTTGGATCATGGCTACAGGGTGCAGCTTCGCTAGCCGGAGTCAGTCGCGCTGAATGGTCGAGTCATCGCCAGCAACTCAGGTACATTAGCTCATCGCCCGAGTCGGCGTGCCATTCGAGGTTTGCTTACATGAGCCATGATCTGGTGCTGAAGGGGGTACGTGTCATCGACCCGGCCCGCGATATCGACCGCGTTGCCGACGTCGGCTTCAGCGGCGGCAAGCTTGCCGCCATCGACGACGGACTTACCGGGCGCGAGGTGCGCGATCTGTCCGGGCACATCGTCTGCCCCGGTCTCATCGATCTGCACACGCACGTGTACTGGGGCGGCACCTCGATGGGGGTGGACCCGCAGGCCTATGCCCGTCAGGCTGGCACCACCACCCTGATCGACGCCGGCAGCGCGGGACCGGGCAACTTCCACGGCTTCCGCCGTCACGTCATCGAGCCGTCGACCCCGCGGATCCTGGCCTTCTTGAACATCTCCTTTGCCGGTATCTTCGCCTTCAGCGAGCGGGTCATGGTCGGCGAGTGTGGCGATTTCCGGCTGCTCGATTGCGAGGACTGTCTGCGCGTGGCCCGCGACCATCGGGATCTGGTGGTCGGGATCAAGGTACGGGTCGGCATGAACGCGAGCGATGGCCGGGGCGTTGCGCCGCTGGACCTTGCAATCGAGGTCGCCGACGAGCTGGATCTGCCGGTGATGTGTCATCTTGACTATCCGCCACCTACGCGCAAGGAGGTGCTGGAGCGCTTGCGTCCGGGTGACGTGTTGACCCACTGCTTCCGTCCGTTTCCCGGCTCGCCGGCGCGGATGGACGGCCAGGTGCATCCGGAGGTCATCGAAGCTCGGGAGCGTGGGATCTTGTTCGATGTGGGTCATGGCAAGGGCTCCTTCGGCTTCCCGACCGCCGAGTCGATGCTGGCCGCCGGCTATCCTCCGCACTGCATCTCCAGCGATGTCCATCAGCTGAGCATCCAGGGACCGGCCTACGACCAGCTGGTCACGTTGTCCAAGTTCCTGCATCTGGGCATGCCGCTGAGCGAGGTCATCGCGGCCTCGACCATCGCGCCGGCCAGGGCCATTCGGCGTCCGGAGCTGGGGAGCTTCGGACCGGACAACCCGGGTGACGCGACGGTGCTGGAGCTGGTGGAGGGCGAGTTCCCCTTCCAGGACGTCTCGGGCGACACGCGCATCGGCAAGCAGTCGCTGAAGCTCAGCGGGCTGGTCATCGCCGGGCGCTGGTGGGACTGACGGGACAGGCGCGCCCATGTCCTTGCGCGAATCGCGAACGCATTCCGATGACCACCCCTGCCGGGTCGAGCCGTGGCCTGGCTGAAGCTGTTTCGATGTACAGGCAGGTGTCTACATGACTGATCGTATCGACCGTGACCTTGTCGGCTACGGCGCGAATCCGCCGGATCCGCGCTGGCCCGGGAACGCGCGTCTGGCGCTCAATTTCGTCATCAACGTCGAGGAGGGATCCGAGCCGTCGGTGCACGATGGTGAGGGTTATACGGAGGTGCAGCATACCGAGGCCTTCGGTCGTGCGCAGGGCATCGATGGGCGGGACCTGGCCGGCGAGGGTATGTTCGAGTACGGGTCTCGGGTGGGGTTCTGGCGGTTGCTGAAGTTGTTCCAAGAGCGTGAGCTGCCCTTGACCATGTTCGCCTGCGCGCTGGCGCTCGAGCGCAATCCCGCCATCGCCGAGGCCATCCGTTCAGGCGGCTACGATGTCTGTAGCCACGGTTGGCGCTGGATCAAGCACTACGAGCTGAGCGAGGACGAAGAGCGCGAGCACATTCGAAAAGCCATTGAGTCGCTACAAAGAACGACCGGTCAGAGACCGCTGGGCTGGTACTGTAGGTATGGACCGAGCGTCAATACCCGGCGTCTGGTCGTCGAGCACGGTGGATTCGTGTACGACAGCGACTACTATGGCGACGAGCTGCCGTTCTGGAAGACCGTCGACGGCAAGCCGCACCTGATCGTGCCGTACTCGTTGACCAACAACGATGGTAAGTACGCGGGTTGGATGGGTACCTCGGACCAGTGGTTCTCGTTCATCCGTGATGCTTTCGAGATGCTCTACGAGGAAGGACGGAGCCAGCCGAAGATGATGTCAGTGGGGTTGCATCCGCGACTCATCGGGCATCCGGCGCGGGCGATGGGCTTGAAGCGCTTCCTCGATCATGTCTGCACCCGATCCGGGGTATGGATTACCCGTCGGATCGATATCGCGCAGCACTGGATCAAGACCCATCCCTATCCGGGCAAGGGCTTGAACGAATAATCTGAAAGACCGCCCGGCGCCAGCGCCGAAGCGCTCCCGGCCCGACGACCAAAGGCTCAGCCCTGGTCGCCCCGGGTCGCGGCGGCCAGCAGTGGCAGCAGCGCCGTGTGGCCGCGCTCGCGAGCCAGCGCGGCGAGCGACAGGCCATCGCCGCTGCCGATGTCCGGATCCGCGCCCAGCTCCAGCAAAAGCTCGACTACCGGCGCGCGCCCGAGGTGGACCGCGAAGGCGAGCGGCGTCATCCAATCCAGCTCATGCGGTACGAGCCGGGTATCGGCGCCAGACGCTTCACGCAGGTCGCGGAAGCGTTGCTCGATGAGCTGCGGTGTGGTGCTCAGGCGTTCGCGTAGCGCGTTGGGGCTCGAGCGCGCCACGGCGGTGAACACATCCATCTCGCAGTCGTCGAGAAAGCGCGCCGCGGCGTCCTGGCCGTTGAACAGCGCCCAGCCCAGCGCTGGCGCGGCGTGTTCCAGATCACGAAGCGTCGGGTCGGCACCGTTCTCGATGAGCAGCTGGAGCATCTCGATGCGGCCGTGCCAGGCGGCTTCGTGCAACGCGCCGTTGCGTGACAGGTGATTCGGATCGATACCGGCGGTCAGCATCACCTCGACCGCGTCGCGTCGATCGGCGACCACCGCGTCGTGCAGCAGTCGCGGGTGGGCCTGCATGACCTGCTCGACGATTCCCGGATCAACGGCCCTCATTCCTGTCACCTCGGCGCGATCCGCGCGCATGCAGGCGCTGACAAAGGCGTCGATCGGGCCGAGGACGTCGGGCTCGGCGCCGTGCGCGAGCAGCAGCTCGACCAGCGCTGTCTCGCCATACAGGCTGGCCAGCTGGTAGGGCGTGCGACCAGCAGTGCGTCGATTGGGATCGGCGCCGTGTCTTATCAGCAGACGTGCGCGTGACGCATGTCCGTGGCGTATCGCGTAGGCGAGCTGATAGGAGAAGATCGGCTCGCTGCCAGCCGCCAGGTGGGGCGGCTCATCTGTCCAGGCGTTGCCCGCGGTGGCCGACAGGCCGTGTTCGATCAGCAGCTCGAGGCAGCGGTCGCCCGGTGTGAACATCTGGTTGTAGGCGGCCTGGGAGTCGTTCGGATCGGCGCCCGACTCGAGCAGCAGTCGGGCGAAGGCTTCCTGATCCGGATGCGGTGGTTGGCGCTGCGGGCCGGCCTCACCCTCACCGAATACCCCGGTCAGCACCGTGAACCGGTAGCGTCCGTTCATCAGCTCGAAGGCGTTTGGATCGGCACCGCGGGCAAGCAGCAGGCGTCCGGCCTCCAGCGTCGAGACCCCGGGCAAGCGTGCGTAGGCGGCGAACATCAACGGGGTCCAGGCGCCATCACCGGCCGGAGCTTCGAGCAGCGTTGGATCGGCATCCAGCCACTGTTCGATCGCTCCCAGATCACCACTGACCGTGGCAGTGTGGATGCTCGCCCGCGTAAGCCACGGGTGGGCATCGAGTATTGCCGCCGCCTTCTGGAAGTGCGCGGGATCCGGTCCCGGCTCGCCCGAGTAGCGCAGCACGGCGTGAGCCAGGAATTCGTCCACCAGTGCGTCGCGCTCGCTCATGGGACCAGGCCTTCTTCTATTGCATTGCTCTTCCGCTTACCGATGGTAACCGCCTACGTCCGGTCGCGTTCGCCCGCTCAGGCCGAGCGCTCGCCCGACACCGGCGCATGGTCCGAGTCGCCAATCTCCATCCGGTGCTTGTAGTCGGCCATCGCGTCGATGTCCTGCCATTGCATGGCCCGCGCGACCTCGATCGCATGCTTGACCGGTGGCGTGTGGGGGCGGCCGGCACGGGTGACGATGCTCACCGTCCTGAACACGACAGGCTCGATGATCGGCCGGGTGACGATACCCTGGATGATCGGCAGATAACGCGGCATCAAGGTGCAGCCCAAGCCCGCGGCGACCATCGATTGCACCCAGTCCTCTCGCTCCGTCGAGTAGCGTACATGCACGTCGCCATACGGCTTGGCGATGCCGAGTCGGATGAAGTTGGATGGAAACTCACAGTGCAGGCGCTTGATGTAATTCTCACCCTCGAGCTCGCGCATCGGTACCGCGTTCATCGCCTCGAATCGATGCCCGGGGGCGAAGGCAACCAGATACGGCTCTTCGTACAGCGCCTGTGCACGCAGCGTATCGGGGTATTGCGGTTGGGTCATGAGGGCAACGTCGATCTCGGCATTCTCCAGCGCCTGCGCGACGTCCGCGCAATGACTCTCCCAGATGTCCAGATCGAGATCGGGGGCGCGGGCCGCGAGCGCGCGTAGATAGGCGACCAGATGTCCCGCCGATATCGTCGAGATGATGCCGAATTTGAGCCGCGTGTTGGCATTCGCGTGGCGCGCCGCATCGCGCCTGGCGGCATCCGTGGCGGCCTGCGCCGCGGCCAGATGCCGCTGCATCAGTCGACCCAGATCCGTAAGATGGGTCAGATGCCGTTCGCGACGAAAGAGCTGTCCACCCAGCTCCTCCTCCAGCTTGCGGATGGCCCGTGTCAAGGTGGGCAAGGCGATGTCGAGCTGCTCCGCGGCCCTGGAGAAATTCAAGGTGTCGCAGGCGGTGAGGAAGTATCGAATCTGATGTAGTTCCATGCGCAGTTCTCGGATTGCAGCAACAGGGCATCGTCCAGGGTAGCAGTCCGGCCGGTCGGTATTCCATCGGCGAAGCGCTGCCGGGGCGATGACCACTCCCGACCTTTGCCGCATCGAAGCTCACCAGGCTGGAGCCCGCGGAGAGATGCATGAGCGAAGTTCTGCCATCGCCACCCCGATGGCTCTCGGAAGTGACCCGTGTGCTTGTCGTGAAGCTGAGCTCGTTCGGCGATGTCGTGCACGCGACGGGGTCACTGGCCGCGTTGAAGGACGCGCTGCCGACCGTGCACCTGAGCGTAGCCGTGGATGCGGCCTACGTGTCGCTGCTCGAGCCGTTGCCGTTCGTCGACGAGGTGATCGCCGGCGATGCCGGCACGACCCGATGGTCACATCGGCGCGAGGCCGGCATTCATCTGGCCGGCCGGCGCTTTGACCTTGCCATCGACCTGCAGGGATCGCTGCGCAGCGCGCGCTGGATGAACGCCTGCCGATGCCGCTATCGGATCGGCCGTGCGGCACCTGGCAGCTGGCGCGCGTTCCGCATGCACTGGACCCGTGTTCTGCGACCCGATCCGGATCGTCATGCGGTGCTGGTCTGCGCGGAAGTGCTGCGTGCCATCGGTGTTCCGGTGCTGGACCCGTCACCGTTGCTGCGTTGTCGGGTCGACGACGAGCGTGCGGTCAGCAGCCTGCTGCAAACGGAAGGTATAGCTCAGCAAGGATTCCTGATCGTCAATCCATTCAGTCGATGGCGCTCCAAGGTGTGGCCCGCGGAGCGCTACCAGCGGCTATTGGCAGGGCTGTCGAAGCGGCATCGCATGGACATCGTGATCACAGGCGGCGCTGACGAGGCGGCGTCGGGACGGGCGCTCGCCAGCGCGCTCGCCGATCCGCGGGTCAAGAGTCTGGCAGGACGATTGTCGCTCGGTGAAGCGCTGTGTCTGTATCGTCGCGCGCGCTTGATGCTGACCGGTGACAGCGGTCCGATGCACGCGGCGGCGGCGTTGGGCACGCCGGTCATCGCCTTGTTCGGTCCGACCTGGCCGGAATGCGTCGGGCCATGGGGCGACGGGCATCGGGTCATCCAGCGGGCTCGCCCACCCCGGCGCGACACCTATAGACGCGACCCGAGTGCCGGTCATATATCGGCTATTCCGGTGGATGAGGTCGGTGACGCTTTGGAGGACGCGCTCGATCGACGTGGCCCGCCCTGAGTTCCGCCGGCGCGCATGGACGAACGCGTTTTCCGATACACTGCCGTCCCGAATACGCGCATTTGCAGGGCGGCCGAGAACGTGACGACGCGGGTTCTGTTCATCTACTGGGGTCGCCGGGGCAGCATGACCCGTTTCAGCCTCGAGCTGATGCAGCAGGCGCTCGCC
>JAGRHX010000355.1 GCA_020444775.1 Gammaproteobacteria bacterium | reverse complement strand
GAGCAGACCGAGGCTGCCGAGCATCAACAGGGGGGCTGGTAACGGCACCGGCCTGAGCTGACCGAGGCCGTTGAATATCTCGGTGCCTGAGCCGTCTTCCTCGACGATGAAGAACACCGCGGCCAGCGCCTGGGTGGTGTCCAGCGGAAAGTTCGTGCTCACCTGCTCGTCGGCGAAGGTTCCGGCTGGAAACAAGTAGGACAGGCCGACCTCGATGCGCCCGCCGGTCATGGTGCTGGTGTCGCCTTCGATATCGACCAGGTCCACGCGTCCATTGGCTGGCAGCAACGGCGGGTCCGGGAGCCGGCCGAGCATGTCAAGGGTGTCGTCATCCAGCTCGATATCGAGGTTGATCATCGGACCACCGGCCGCCAGCGTGCAGCAATCGAAGAACGTCGCCGTCGTGCCATCGCTGATGAAGCCGTAGGCGCCGATATCGTCGATGGTGCCACGGAATGTGTCGCCGAGCGCGCCGAGATAACGCGCCCCGGCGTCTTCCACCTCGACGATGTCCAGCGTCCCCTGAAATGGGATGCTGGCCGCCAGCAGATCGCCGCTGGCGAGCAACGCGACGGACGCACCCACTGCCCGTAGTGACCGTCCCAGGCCCGTTCTCGCTGTCATACTCCTTGCCTCCTTCCGCTGGTGCATGGTGCCGGCATCTTCGAGCGGCCGCCGGGCTCCGCAGCGGCCGAAACTCGCCCCTGGGACGCGCCCGGGGCGTGTCGCCAGACGAGTCTGCGGCATGCGTCTTCAGCCGGTCAACGATAGCGCGCCCGGACCTGGCCAAACGGTCCGAAGTCGGCCACCCAGGTCTCCCCGGCATGGGGCCGCAGCATACCGGTGAGTGTGCCGGTGCTGATCATCTGCTCGGCGTGCAGGCCGATGCCGGTGCTCGACAGCTCATTGGCGAGCCAGGTCAGCGAGACCAGCGGGTGATCAATCTCGCTGGCCGCCGTGCCGGTGCGGCGGACGCGGTCGTTGCAGCGTAACGTGACCTGCTGCCCGCGGATGTCCTGGTCACGCCAGTCTTCGATCGCCGGCCCGTATACCAGGCCGCCGGCGCCGGCGCCATCGGCGAGTATCGCGGTCAAGGGTGGAAAGTGCTGGTCGTGGATGAAGCGGCACTCGGCGAGCTCCAGTCCGGGATGCAGCGACGCGACCGCCTCGCTGACCTCGTCGAGCTTGTACGGCGTGCGGCGCGGCGGTAGATCCTGACCCAGGCGGGCCATGTACTCGGACTCAGGGATCGGGCTGCAGCAGCTGGCGAAGTCGACCTCCACCGGTGTGGCGTGTAGCTCGGGGGCGAACACCCGGCCGTAGATGGGCGCGTCCGTGCGTAGCGCCTGCTGCATGTGCGGCATGTTGGCGGCGATCTTCCAGCCCACCACCGGCCGTTCGAGCAGCTCCGCGACCCGCTCGGCGATCCGATACGCGGTACGCTTGTCGGGCGGCACCAACGCGGCGTCGAGCCCGCTCTGCGTACGCCGCTCGCGGCGCAGGCCGGCCAGCAGCCGGGCCAGCTCGGCTTGTCTGTCGGGATCCATCGTCGTTCCTCGTCGTGGAGGTAGGGTGCCGTGGTCTTTCACTGAAGCCGGCTCCGGAACGATCGGCCGCTGTGAGCAGGACCCCGAGCATGACCCCTTGTGTTTGTATAATCGACCCTGCGCGGCGCGTCACGCGGCGTGGACAGAAGGCGTTGTCGCGGTCGGGGCTCGTGCTCGACGGGCTGCCGCCCGGCGCTGGCGAGTCGGGCTCACGCGCGAGCCGGGAGGACCCGATTGTTTCGATTCATCCACACCGCAGACATTCATCTGGACAGCCCGCTTCGAGGGCTTGCGCGACACGAGGGCGGTGCCGTGCAGCGGCTGCGATCGGCCACGCGCGAGGCCTTCGACAATCTCGTCACGCTGGCCATCGATGAACAGGTCGACTTCGTCGTCATCGCCGGCGATCTGTACGACGGCGACTGGCGGGACTTCCATACCGGATTGTACTTCGCCAGCCGCATGAGCCGGCTTGCCGGCGCGGGTATCAAGGTCTATCTGCTGCACGGCAATCACGATGCCGAGAGCCAGATCACCCGACGCCTGAGCCTGCCGGACAACGTCAAGGTGTTCGGTGCACGCCGGCCGCAGAGCTACGTTGACGAGACGCTGCGGGTGGCCCTGCACGGGCAGAGCTTCCGGCAGCGTGACGTGACCGACAACCTGGCGCGGGCTTATCCAGAGCCGATTCCCGATCTGTTCAACATCGGTGTGCTGCATACCGCGCTCGGTGGCATGGGCGGGCACGAGAACTACGCGCCGTGCAGCCTGGACGACCTCGTCAGCAAGGGCTACGACTATTGGGCGCTGGGTCATGTGCACGCCGCGCAGGTGTTGCACGAGCATCCACACGTGGTCTTTGCGGGCAATCTGCAGGGCCGTCATGCCCGTGAGACCGGGCCAAAGGGCGCGCGGCTGGTGACCGTGGAGGACGGACAGCTCAGCGAGTGCACGATGCTGTACGCCGACGTGGTGCGTTGGACGGCTCTGCCGATTGCGGTCGACGAGTGCCGGCGCGAGGCCGACGTGGTCGACGCGATCCGTCAGGCGATCGAGCGGGCGGTCGTGGACGAGTCGGAAGGAAGGCTGCTCGCCTGTCGGATCGAGCTGGGCGGGCGGAGCCCGTTGCATGCCGAGCTGCTGGCTTCGAGCGAGCATCTGCTCGCCCAGGCGCGGGCCGCGGCGCTCGCCGCGGGTGAGGATGCGGCCTGGGTGGAGAAGCTCGTGATCTCGACACGGCCGGCGTCCGCGGCCGGCGCGGACGGCGAAGGGCTGGATGCCATCGACGAGCTGCGCTCGCTGCTTGCCGAGGCGGTGGACGATCCCGATCTGGTTCGCCGTCTGGACGAGGACGTATTGGACATGGTCCGAAAGCTACCGATCGAGGTGCGTCGCGAGGCCGAGGATCCGCTCCTCCTGGCGGCCATGGACGGCGACCTCGAGAAGCTGCTCACCGAGGTGAGTGCCTATCTGCACGCGCGACTGTCGGCAGGTGCGCTCTGATGCGCCTCGACAGACTCGAGCTGTTGCGTTTCGGGCACTTCACCGATGTCAGCCTCGAGTTCCCCGACGCCGCTTGTGATATGCATATCGTGTTCGGTCCGAACGAAGCGGGAAAGTCGACCTCGTTGGCCGCCATCGAGGATCTGCTGTTCGGTATCCCGCACAACTCCGATCATGGCTTCATCCACGGCTACGCGGGTATGCGCATCGGCGGTCTGCTCCAGCACGGCGAGCAGCGGCTGCAGATACGCCGCCGCAAGGGCAACAAGGACACTCTGCTCGGCGCCGACGAGCTGCCATTGGCTGGCGGCGAGAGCGTGCTGGCGTCGTTGATCGGCGGCGCGGACCGGGACTTCTTCATCCGCATGTTCTGTCTCGATCACGAGCGTCTGGCGAGCGGTGGACGAGACATCCTCGATGCCCGGGACGACGTGGGGCAGACGCTGTTCTCCGCCGGTTCCGGCGTGGCCGGTCTGCACGAGCAGATCGAGGCGCTGAAGAAGGAGTCGGACGCGCTGTGGGGACCGCGCCGCGCCGGTCATCGCCAGTTCTACCGCTTGCTCGATGCGCTCAACGACGCCGACAAGGCCCTGCGTGAGCACACGGTCACCGCGAGTCGTTGGCACGAGACGCGGCGCGCCCTGGACGAGGCGCAGGCCGAATTCGACGCGCTCGAGGCGCAACGCGAGACACACGCTGCCGAGCAACGCAAGCTGAGTCGGATCCGGCGTGTCTACCGGCAGGTCGACGAGCTGCGGCGGGTGAAGGCCGAGCGCACGGGCCTGGCCGAGGTGCGTCTGTTACCCGAGGACGCGGCGCAGCGGCTGAGCGAGGCGCTGCAGGTCGAGGCCAGCGCCAGGGCGAAGCTCGAGACGCTGAACGCGCAGCGGCTCCAGGCACAGTGCAAACGTGCCGGTCTGGTCTGCGATCGAGCGATGTTGATGCGTGCCGAGGACATCCGCTTGCTGCACGAGCGGCGTATCCAGGTACGCAAGGCCAAGGCGGACCTGCCCGGGCAGAAGGCCGAGCTCGAGGCGGCGATCGTCCGGCTGCGTGGTCTGGCCGACGAGCTGGGCTGGCCGGCCGGCTCCGTCGAGCAGCTGTGCGCCGGCCTGCCGCGGCGGGCCGAGCTCAGCGCTTCGCGTGCGTTGCTCACCGGTCGTGGCGAGCGGCGCTCGCAGCTGGATACCGCGGCCCGCGCGCTGCAGGAGGGCGCAGCGGAGCGTGCCGCGCGAGCACGCGAGCTCGAGACGCTGGCGGACGCGCACGACGTCAGCACGCTTGCCAGCCTGATAGAGGCAGCCCGCGAGCATGCCGATGTGGGCAGCCGTATGCGCAGCGCGCAGCGGGTCATCGACGAGACGCAGGCGCAAATCGACACCGTGCTGGCGCGGCTGCGTCCGAGCTTCGACGACGAGCGCGGCCTGCTGGTCGCTGCGGTGCCGCCGCGCGCCGTCGTGCAGACTCATCGTGACCGGGCCCAGGCGCTGAACGAAGACCTGCGTGAGTGCCGGCAGCGCGAGCAGGACCTGCGCCAGACGTTGACGCAGCAACGCGAGGCTCACGACAGAATCGTTTTCGATCGAAACATCGTGCCACGCGAAACGTTGCAGGCAGCCCGTGAGCGACGCGATGCCGGCTGGTCGCTGGTGCGCCAGCGGCACATCCAGGGCGAGACCCTGTCGGAAGCGGCCTTGAGTGACTTCGCCGGCGACGCATCGGACCTGGTCGATGCCTACGAGCGTGCGGTGGTGCAGACCGATGCGCTCGCGGATCGGCGTTTCGACCAGGCCCAGGCCGTCGGTGAGCTGGCGGCCATGGCCGCTCAGATCGAGGCACAGCGCAGTGCCCTGGATGCGGCACGAGCACAACGGCAGGCGTTCGAGGCGCAGCAGGTCGAGCTGCAGGACCGCTGGGCCGAGATCTGGCGCGAGTTGCCCTTCGAGCCGTTGGCGCCAGACTACATGCTGGTCTGGCTGGACGAGCGCGACAGGCTGCTGGGTCTCATCGCTCGCCGGGACGAGGCACGTGCCGAGCTGATTGCCGATGCACGGGTCGAGTCGCAGACCCGTGCCTCGATCCTCGACGAGCTGAGCACCCTGGGCACGACGGTGGACACGCTGCGGGAGCGGCCGCTACGCATGGTGCTCGAACACGCGGCCGCGGTGCGCCGGGCTCAGGAGAAGCGGGCCAGTGAGCGTGACACGCTGTGCAACGCGCTGGCGCAACTGGACGCGGACCTCGCGCGTCGGCGACAAGCCGTCGATCAGGCCGAGGCGGCCTGGCGCGAATGGCAGCAGGACTGGTCGGCGGCACTGACCACGCTCGGTCTGGACCCGGCGACGGCGGCCGCGCAGATCGCCGACCAGCTCGATACCATCGAGCAGATGCGTGATGTCAGCCGTGAGATCGAAAGACTCAGGCACGAGCACATCGGGCGTATCGAGCAGGAGCTGCAGGACTTTGGCGCCGCGGTCCGAAGCCTCGCCGAGACACTTGGCGGCGAGCGCCCGGATAGCGCGCCCGAGGACATCATGGTGGCGCTGGAGACACGCCTGGCCGAGGCGCAACGTGTCCACGAACTGCAGGTCGAGACGGACCGCCTCAGCGCCGAGCTGGATGAGCAGATCGACGCGCTGGAGGCCGATGCGCGCGATGCCCGACTGGCGCTTCGTGAGCTGTACGAGATCAGCGGTACGAGTGACCCCGAATCACTGCATGTGGCGATCGAGCGCTCGCAGGGCAAGCGCCGGCTGGATGCAAGGCATGAGGAGCTGCTGCGTGACCTCGAGGGCGAAGGCGACGGTCTGCCGGTGCAGACCCTGCTCGACGAATGCGAAGGTGTGGATCTGGACCAGGTCGCGGCGCGTGAGCAGACCTTGCTGGACGAGCTGGACGACTTGGATGGGCGTCGCCACGCCGCGACCGAGGCACGCGCCGAGAAGCGTCAGGCCTTGGAGGCGATCGGCGGCGATGGGGTCGCCGCTCAGGCGGCCGCGGAGCGACAGGAGGCGCTGGCGGGCCTGCGCGACTGCGCGGAGCAGTTCGTGCGGGTGCAGGGTGCGGTGACCTTGTTGCGCTGGGCCATCGATCGCTATCGGCGCGAGAAGCAGGCGCCTCTGCTGAGCCGTGCCGGCGCGGTGTTCGCTACGCTCACCGCGGGCGCGTTCGACGGTCTGCGCGTCGGCTATGACGAGCAGGACCGGGCCCACCTGGAGGGCACGCGACCCAGCGGCGCGGGCCTGGAGGTGAAGGCGATGAGCGAAGGCACGGCGGACCAGCTGTACCTCGCGTTGCGTCTGGCCTCGGTGGAGGAGTATCTGCAACGGGCACACCCGCTACCGTTCATCGCCGATGACCTGTTCGTGAACTTCGACGACGACCGGGCGGCAGCCGGCTTCGAGGTGCTCGCCGAGCTGGGCCGCCAGACCCAGGTGCTGTTCTTCACCCATCATCAGCATCTGGTCGACATCGCCCGATCCCGCCTGGGTGAGTCGATCAACGTGATCCGGCTGGATCGACGGCCGCTGAATCAGGAGGCGCCGAACCCGTCGGCTGCCGCGCCCGGGCCGGTCAGGGGCACGAAGCGCACCGGCAGCACGCGTCTTGTCGACGAGTAGCCGTTGTCGTGCTTGTGCAGCACCACCAGCCATTGCTCACCGTCGGGCTCCTCGACCGGCATGACCAGATGCCCGCCGGGTCGGAGCTGATCGACCAGCGCGGCGGGAATGGTGCGTGCCGCGGCGGTGACGATCACACCATCGTAGGGCGCATGCTCCGGCCAGCCTTCGGCGCCGTCGCCGACCCGCACGGTGACGTTCTCGTAGTGCTCGTGATGCAGCAGCTCGCGGGCCGCGATACCTAGCGCCTGCACCGTCTCGATGGTGTACACGTGCATGACCATCTTGCTGAGCACCGCGGCCTGATAGCCGGAGCCGGTGCCGACCTCGAGCACGGTATGCTCCGGGCCGACCTGGAGCAGATGTGACATCAGGGCAACGATCAGCGGCTGTGAGATGGTCTGTCCGTGACCGATGGTCAGCGCGGTATTGGCGTAGGCGAGCACCGCATCGTGCTGAGGGATGAAACGCTCGCGAGGTACCGCGAGCATGGCACGGACTACCGCGCGGCCCAGACGGCCGGTCGGATCGTGACGAAGAATGGATCGTGCCTCGTCAATCACCTCCCGGATCAGGGCCTTACGCCTGGACCTGAGATCCGCCGTCTCGTCCGGCCGTGCATGGTACGCGCCATCATCCCGGTTCATGTGCTCAGCCCGTCGGTGTTGTCCTGGCGGCATCGTTCATCGATACCCGCTCCACCCTACACAGGATAGCTTCGCTGCTGATTCCGGTTTGACCTGTATCAAGCAAGCGACGGGGGTGGTGGCCGGGTAGTGCTCGCGCGAGGGTGTTGATGTCAATCGAGTCTTGTGTCCTGACCCGAGGGTGGGTCGGCAATCGCAGCTTCCAGGGTACTTGCCGGTCGCCACTGTGTGGCCGGCCGGCCGCGCTGCCCCGGGTCGAGTCGATCCAGACCCCAGTAGATCTCGAGCTGGTGGCCGTCGGGATCGCTGAATTCCACCGCGATCTGACAGCCGGCACGTCTTCTGCCCTCGAAGCCGATCGGCACGTCATGGGCGCGCAGATGGTCGCGCGCGGCCAACACCTCGCGCAGCGTCGAGACCTCGAAAGCCAGGTGATGCAGCTCTTCGCCGCGTGTAGGGCCACTCGCCCCACCGACCAGGGCTATGCCGTGATGGTCGCGGTTGCAGCGCATGAAGACCATGCCGCCGGGCATCATCGAATCCGGATAGACGTCGGATATCTCGAAACCGAGCACGTTGGCGTAGAAGCTCACCGAACGTTGCATGTCCTGGACGCGCAGCACCACATGGCCGATCTTGTTGAGTGCGAACGGTTGGGACTGCGCCTGTTTCAGCGCGTGGATACGCTCGACGGCTTCGCCCGCGAGCCCTTCGTGATCGATCCATTCTCTGCTCATCGGCCAGGTACCTCTTCTAGATCGCACATATCGGAACCACCGGGCGCCTCGGCGTTGACTGACTGCTCGAGCAAGGCCTCATAGCCGTTGACCACGTCGAGCAGCTCGGCGGTGATCATGGTCTGACGCAAACGGCGGAAGAGGGCTGACAGCTCGTTGTGACGTTCCTCCAGGTTGCGACCGGCGGCGTGCATCGCGGCCAGTCGCGCCCCCGACTCGCTGGCCAGTGACTCGGCGCAGGCCCGGAACACGTTGATGAAGATGTACTGGCGCAGCAGGGCTTGGAGCAGCTCATCGCGTGGCATGCTGTAGGTGGGCAGCACCTTGGACGGCCAGGGTGCGTTGCGCAGACCGGCGAGCGCCGTCGTGTCCAGCGGGGTCAGCCGCTGCCAGACGGAACTATAGCGCGCGCCCGACAGGTGCTGATTGTAGGCGAGCATGACCTGCCGGGTGCCCTGCGAGCGCCAATCGTCCAGCCGTTGCAGGATCCTTCGAACCACTGGCGTGATATGACTCGCCGTGCCGGGCACCAGGAGGGTCTGCTCCAGCCCGAGCCCGGCCTGTTCCAGACGCATGCCGGTACGCGCGCCGACCGCCAGGATCCGTGGACGCGCCCCGGGTATGCTGCCGAGCCGTTCGACCACATGCGCGACGATCTCGTCGTTGAATCGGCCACACAGACCATGATCGGAGCCGAACACCACGAGCCCCAGGGGCCGCGAATCGACTGCCTCGGCCTCGACCCGGCCGTGCGCACCGCGCAGTGCGCTCAGCCCCGGGTCGTTGCGGAACATCACCTGCAATCCGAGCTCGACGGCACGGGCATAGACTCGCAGCGCGTGCACCGCGCGCTCGTTCTGATGAATGCCGACCGCGGCCAGCGCCTTCATCGTCCTGACCACGCCCTTGAGATCGTCGGTGGTCTTGATCTGCCCGCGCAGGTGCTCCAGCGTCTCCATCAAACGCCAGCCTCGGTCCAGCGGGTTGGCTCGTCGCTGCCGCTATGGCCATCCTCGAAGCCATCATCCAGAACCGACCGACAGGCCTCGAGCAGGCCGCGCCAGCGAGCATCGTCCAGACGCTCGCCGCGGTCGATCAGTGCCCAGGTCTGGGCCTGTAGATGTGGCAGCTCCTCGAGCAGGCGTTGCTTCGCATCGCTCACCCGCTCGAGCGCCAGGCGATCGAACAGGCCGTTGTTGAGCGCGTGCAGCACGCTTATCTGCGCGGCCGGGCCGAGCATGCTGCGCTCGTTCTGACGCAGCAGCTCACGCACGCGGCGGCCGCGTTCGATGCGTGCCCGGGTGTCCTCGTCCAGGCGGGTGGCGAAACGGGCGAAGGTCTCCAGCTCCTCGAACTGGGCATAGGCCAGACGCAAGGGGCCGGACACTGTGCGATAGGCCGGCAGCTGGGTCTTGCCGCCGACCCGGGACACCGACTTGCCGACATCGATGGCCGGTAGCAGGCCTTTGTGGAACAGATCCGGCGAGGTGTAGATCTGACCATCGGTGATCGAGATCAGATTGGTCGGGATGTAGGCCGCGATGTCCTGCGCCTGGGTCTCGACGATGGGCAGGGCAGTGATCGAGCCGCCACCAAGCTCGGCGCGCAGTCGAGTGGCGCGCTCGAGCAGACGAGCATGCAGGTAGAAGACATCACCTGGATAAGCTTCGCGCCCGGGTGGTCGGCGCAACAACAGCGACAGCTCCCGATAGGCACGTGCATGGCGGGTCAGGTCGTCATAGATGATCAGCACATCGCGACCACGCGTCATGAAGTGCTCGGCCAGCGCCATGGCCGCGTACGGCGTGACGTACTGCAGCCCCGGCGTATCCTCGCCCGATGCGACCATGACCACGCTGTAATCCAGGGCATGATGCCGTCTGAGCGTGTCGATGACGTGTGCCACGGCGCTGCCACGCTGACCGATGGCGCAATAGACGCATACGGTATGGGTCGCGCGCTGATTGAGCAAGGTGTCGAGTGCGATCGATGTCTTGCCGGTCTGGCGGTCGCCCAGAATCAGCTCGCGCTGACCGCGACCGATCGGGATCAACGCGTCGATGAGCTTGATGCCGGTCTGCATCGGCTCACTCACCGGCGCCCGGTCCATGATTGCCGGCGCGTCCCGCTCCACCGGCACGTGTGTTACGTCGCGCAACGGACCCCTGTGGTCCAGCGGCGCACCGGTCGCGTCCACCACCCGGCCGAGCAAGGCGTCACCCACCGGCGTCGTGAACAGCTCACCGGTAGACTGCACGCGCGTGCCGGCCACCAGCTCAGCGCTGCGGCCGAGCAACACAACGCCGGCCGAGCGCGCGTCCAGATCGATGACGATGCCGCTGCTGCCGTCCTCGAACCGTACCCGCTCCTCGGCCATCAGACCGGAGAGCCCCTCGACCCGTACCACCGCGGCGCCGGAATGGCTGACGATACCGGTCTCGCGCAGCCGGGGCGACGCATCGCGACCGTCCAGGGCGGCACGGATCGCGTC
>JAGRHX010000354.1 GCA_020444775.1 Gammaproteobacteria bacterium | reverse complement strand
TTCATCAATGCCGGCGCGATCGTGGTCAGTGATGTGCTGCTCGGCGGACGGCGGCCCGGCGAGGTCATCGCCGAGCTGCTGGCCCTGGTGCGGGCCCTGGCCGGTGACGAGCGGGTGGCCGTGGACACCGAGGTGGCGCGCTCTGAATCGGACACCGGTTTCCGCAATCGCAGCCTCGCGTACTTCATGCGGGCTTTTGGCACCTTGGAGAACGAGGTCGAATCGACCCTCGAGGTCTACTTCAATCAGTGCGCCCTGGCCATGAGCTGTGTGCAGCTGGCGCGGGCCGGTCTGTTCCTGGCCGCGGACGGACGCGATCCCATCGCTGGTTGCCGGGTCGTGCGCGCGGATCGCGCGCGTCGCGTCAACGCGATCATGCTCACCTGTGGTCACTACGATGCCTCGGGTGACTTCGCGTTCCGCGTCGGGCTGCCGGCGAAGAGCGGTGTAGGTGGCGGGATCCTCGCCATCGCCCCCGGCCGCGCGTCGATCGCGGCCTGGTCGCCGGGCCTGACCTCTAACGGCAATTCGCTGCTCGGTACCTTGATGCTCGAGCGTCTGGCCACGCTGACCGGCTGGTCGGTATTCGCGCCGGATCTGCCGGTCGATGGCTGAGCCGGAGCGGCAGCCGCCGCACGCTGGCGAAGCCTCGGTCGCGGCCGTGGGGGACGGTGTGCCCAATGCCGGCGCGCCCGTGCCGGGTGCCTGGTCGGTCTTCCGCATTCGCAGCTATCGCTATCAATGGCTGGCCGACCTGCTGACCTCCTGGGCCTTCGAGATGGAGATCCTGATCCTGGGATGGTTCGTGCTGGTGCGCACCGACTCACCCTTCCTGGTCTCGTTGCTCGGCGCCATGCACTACGGCGGCACGCTGCTCAGCCCGGTGATCGGCATGGTCGCCGACCGGGTCAGCCGGCGGACCCTGTTGGTGCGTATGCGTGCGTTCTACGCGAGCCTTGCCGCCAGCTTGATGCTCATCGGTCTGCTCGGCGAGGTGCAGACCTGGCATGTGTTCGTGGTCGCCGCCTTGAGCGGGCTGGTCAAGCCGTCGGACATCGTGCTGCGTAACGCGCTGATCGCTGACACCGTGCCTGGACCGCGTCTGCAGAGCGCCATGGGGCTGTCGCGCACGACCATGGACTCGGCGCGTATGTTCGGCTCGCTGGTTGGGGCCGGGCTGTTCTCGGCACTGGGCATGGGGCTGGCTTATGGCGCGGTGACCGGGTTCTACGTCGCTGCCTGCCTGTCGACCCTGGGGGTGGCGCATACCCGGCTCGACGCGCTCGCGGTGCGTGCCCATCCCTGGCACGATCTGAAGGCCGGATTGGCCTACATGCGGCGCTCGCCGGAGCTGGTCGGCATCATGTTGCTGGCATTCCTGGTCAACCTGACCGCCTACCCGGTCACCCACGGTCTGCTGCCAGTGGTGGCGCGCGGCATCTACGGGGTCGACGAGAACGGTCTGGCCCGGCTGGTGGCCTGTTTTGCCCTGGGGGCGCTGGTCGGCTCCCTGATGATGGCTCTGGTGTTGAAGGGGCAGCGACCTGGGCGGACCACCTGCGTGTTCACCATCGTCTGGCACGTGCTGCTGACCTGGCTCGCGTTCACGCAGACGGCGCAGCAGGGGATGCTGCTGCTGGTGATGGTCGGCATGTCACAAAGCCTTGCCATGATCTCCCTGGCGATCCTGCTGCTGAGACTGGTCGAGCCGGCCTACAGGGGGCGGCTGATGGGGGTGCGGATCCTGGCCGTGTACGGATTGCCGCTCGGCCTGCTGCTGGCCGGCACGCTGGCCGAGCTGCTGTCGGTGGTGATGACCATGTGCATCTTCGGCGTGACAGGCATCGTGCTCAGCATCGCGATCATGGCGAGGTGGCGCAGTCTGTTGCAGTGAGCCGCGGTCAGTGTATCGCTCGACCGATATGAAGCTTGGAGGGTTCGGATGAGTGTTGAGCAGGACCAGAGGTACGCGCAGAAGCGCTTCACCGCGCCACGCGGCGCAACCGAGATATTGCTGGTGCGTCACGGCGCATCGCGGGCGGCTACCCCGGGTGCGCCGTTCCCGCTGATCGACGGACAGGGCGATCCGGAGCTTGCGCCAGAGGGAGTGGAGCAGGCGCAGAAGGTTGCCGAGCGTCTCGCCGGTCAACCGATCTCGGCCATCTATGTCACCAACATGCGCAGGACCGCGCAGACCGCGCAGCCGCTGGCCGCCCGGCTCGGTCTGGAGCCGCGTGTAGAGCCCGACCTGCGCGAGGTTCATCTGGGTGAATGGGAGGGCGGCGTCTACCGGATCCGGGCGCACGCGCGCGACCCGATCTATCTGCGCAAGGAAGAGGAGCAGCGCTGGGACGTCATTCCGGGCGCCGAATCGAACGAGCAGCTCAACGTGCGCTGCGTGGCCGCTATCGAGCGCATCCACCGGGCGCATCCCTCGCAGCTGGTGGTGAGCGTCTGTCACGGCGGCGTGGTCGCCTGTCTGCTTGCCCACGCCAGCGGCTCGCGACCGTTTGCTTTCGCCGGCGCCGACAACTGCTCGATCAGTCATCTGGTGGTGCACGACTCGAACATCGTAGTGCGCTGTTTCAACGACACCTCGCATCTGTATCCGTCGTTCAGCGTGACGGCGGAGTTGCCGACCTGAGGCGCGCGTACCTGTGCCCGATTCGCTCGTGGCGGGCCTGGAGTAGCCTGTAGGTGCGTTGGTACGGAGCGAGGCATCGATATGAACGAAATCATCCATGCCGGCCCGAGCGGCGTTGGGTCGTACGGGCTACCTGGGTCGGCGGGCGGGGTGTCGACACGACAACTCGCGGGCCGTTGGCGAATGATGGTGCTGAGTGCCGCGCTGCTGGTGACGACCGTGGCCGTGGCACAGGAGCAGTCCGAGCAGGACGCGGTCACGCGGTCGGACGTCGAGCGTGAGGTCAGCGACGCCGGCCGGACCCTCGGGCGCTACGCCGCCGAGCAGAAGGATCAGGCTGTGAAGGAAGCCGAGCAGCTGGCGCTTGCCTTGGACGAACGCATCGAGCGGCTCGAGGCGCAGGCCAGGACCGCCAGCGAGGCAAGCGCGGCGAAATTGAACTCGGCATTGGAGGCGATGCGGCACAAGCGCGCGGTCATGGAGGCACGCCTGGCCGCGCTGCGCAAGAGCTCGAGTGGCGCCTGGGAGGACATCCGCCAGGGGTTCGTCGGCGCCTGGTACGAGCTCAAGGGCGCGGTGCTGGACGCTCAGGAGCGGCTGGCCACGAAGGGAGCCGACAAGCAGTAGGACGCGACGGTGCAGCGGCGTGCAACTTAGCAGCGCCGCGTCATCCACGCGCTCCTAGGCCAGAAAACCCCCGCGAAAATAGATGAGCGGGGCGGCTTCGTCGTTGCGGGTGAGGGCGACCACCCGACCCAACGCGATCACCGTGCCGTGCCGTTCGATCGTCTCCTCCAGCTCGCAATCGATTGCGCCGACCGCACCTACGTATACCGGCGCACCGGTCGCAAGCTCGGTCCAACGACCGGTCTCGAAGCGGTCCGCGCCCTTCAGATCAGTCTTGCCGCCGAAATGCGTCACGACATCCTCGGCGTCACGTGAGAGGAAGCTGATCGCGAAATGCCTGGATTCGACGATCGCAGCGAGCGCCGAGGTCTTCTTGTCGACCGAGACCAGCATGGTCGGTGGGCTGGCGGTGACATGCGTGGCGGACAGACCGAGGAAGCCGGCCGGGCCCGCGCTACCCCGTGCCGCGACGATGGTGGCCCCGGTCGCGCGGCTGCCGATCGTGCCCCAGAACGCACCGATGTCTATATCTGCCATGGATACCGCTCCTGTGTAGAGATGCGGGTCAGACTAGCGCAGACCCGGGCACACGGCTACCGGACCAGGTGCCACGGGGCCTGGGTCTGGTATCGTGACGACCTGGTCATCGGGCACACCGCTTCTCCCACTGTCAATAGTGTGACCACTACGATGTAGACGTAGCGGTGTCGACCCATTCCCGTTCGAGCGGCAGACACCAGCTCGGTGCCCCAATGGAGTTGCGTATGCGACCGGAAGGCATCTACCCCATTCTGTATGCGTTCTTCGATGCACGGGATCGATTGAATCGCGCTCCCATGCGTGCACAGGTCAACGCGTGTATCGATTCTGGCGCGCATGGTGTTGCCATTCTCGGGCTCATTACCGAGGTCAGCGCCTTGTCCACCGCTGAGCGGCGTACGGTGGTGGAGTGGGTCGCCGAGGACATCGGCGGCCGCGTGCCGCTGGCCGTGACGATTGCGGGTAGCAGCGTGGCAGAGGCGACATCGCTTGCGCTGCACGCCCAGAACACGGGTGCGGACTGGCTGATCCTGCAGCCACCGCTGGGTGCAAAACCCTCGGGCCAGGCGTTGCTGCGCTTTTTCGATCAGGTGATGGAAAAGGTGCAGATCCCGATCGGCATCCAGAACGTGCCGGAAATCCTCGGCATCGGTCTGAGCACCGACGAGATCGTGCGGCTACATCGACAACATGCGCACTTCACGGTCATGAAGGGTGAGGGACCGGTGGTCGCGGTGAAACAGTATCTGGATCGTCTGCAAGGCGAGGTGGCCGTGTTCAACGGCCGCGGTGGCATGGAGCTACCAGACAATCTTCGCGCGGGCTGTGCCGGTATGATCCCCGCCCCCGATTGCGCTGACCATCAGATCGCGCTGTTCAACGCTTACAAGCGGGGCGACCAGGCGAGCGTGGACACCATCTACCACCGGATCCTGCCCTACGTGATCTTCGCGATGCAGCGCATCGACTTCCACGTGGTCTATGGCAAGCGCATGTTCGCCAATCGTATCGGTCTCGCGGGTGAGCCGGCGCACCGCTTTCGCGACCTTGCCATCGAGCCCTTCTTCCTCGAGGCCATGCATCGTTGGTCCGTCAACCTCGGTCCGTATCGACGCCAATCCTGATCCCGGCATCAGCATTCGCACGCTCGGCACGCTCCAAGCCCGCACCGACCGGTGACAGGAACCGGGCTGGTCAAGGGGCGACGACTTCCCAGGATTCTTGCTCCTTTGCCTCGTCGTGCGCAACCGAATACCCTGCGGCGTTCATGCTTGATTCGATTCATGGTTGATTCAAGAGGGCGCTCGAGCCGCACGAGCCACATCGGCTTCAATCATCCGTCCAGCTTGAGCATCGGTATGCGTGACTCAAGAGAAACCAACTTGGAGCACGAAAGCCATGCCCAGCGCGACATCTGGAATCCGGAAGAGGTGGGCGGGGTTCCTCGTCGCGCTGGTTCTCACCCTGCTGACTTCCAACCATGCCGTGGCCAACACCTGTCCTACTGGGTTCACCATCGACCCGTTCCTGGCCGGTGTCTGCTACGACTGTCCCTCGGGCTGGGACCGCAATCTGCTGCAGCCCGATCCCACGGCTTCGACTGCCTGCACGCGCAACCGCGGTTGGCAGTACCGCTCCGCCAGCACCTATGGCGCTGACTGCAACACCGTGTTCGGCGTCACCGTCTGCACCTGCGCCCCATTTCATGGCCAAAGCGGCTCGACCTGCTACAAGTGCGACAGTCCCTACGCGAAGAACATCTTCCGCGCCTGGACGGATTCGCGTGCCTGTGAGTGGGATCCGCCGCGCGAGTACACCAGCGGTAGCGTCGCCCTGGCGGATCTGGATTGTGGCGGGTTGAACGAGCGCGCCTGCCTGCTCACCGAAAGACCGCTCGCCGCCTGCGATGATGGCCTGGTCGAGAAGCTGAGCACCGCCGGCTCGTTCTGTCGTGCCATCGACGGCGATGGCTTTCCCAGTCACTGCGGCGACGAGGGTGAGCCGGCTTGCCAGTTGACCGAGAACCTGAATGCCTGCAAGACCGACCTGGCCAACCAGTCCGGCACCTGTGTGCATCCACCTTGTGGCACCTTGAACGAGCGCGCTTGTCTACTCGTCGAGCGAATCAATCCTTGTGATCAAGGGTTGGTGCAGAAGTTCAAGCTGATCTCCGAAGGTGGTACGCCGCAAGGCTTCTGCCGCGAGATCGACAGTGATGGATTCCCCTCCCACTGCGGCGATGCCACGGAGCCACCCTGTCAGATCACCGAGAACATCCCAGCGTGCAAGGCTGATGGCTTTCAATGGCTGGTCATCACTGCAAGCGGCGCGCAATTGCAGTGCGTGCAGCCAGATGCCCAAGGCTATCCGCCCTTTTGTGGCGACGATGGTGAGCCGGCCTGCAGCGTCGCGCTGCAAGCGCAGCTGTTGATCCTCGCCTGTAAACCGGGCAATGCCAATGACGATGGCACCTGCCGAGCGCTGGATGACGATGGCTATCCACCTTATTGCGGGGATCCGGAAGAACCCGCCTGCACCCTCGACCAGCAGCTGTTGTTTGGGGTCGATGCCTGTAAGGGGGATGCCTACAACGATCTCCTCCTCACGCAGAACCCTTTCGGCACCTGTAGGGCACTCGACGGCGATGGTTTCCCGAGCAACTGCGGCGGCATCAGTGAGCCGCCGTGTGACCTCGAGGAGCAGGCGCGTCTGGGTATCTCGTCGTGCAAGCCGAAGCTGGAGGAGGATTTCCTGCTCGGTTTGTGTATCGACGCCTGCGGTGGTCACGGTCTGCCGGCGTGTCTGATTGGTGGCTGCGACAGCGGCTTGTCCAAGCAGACCAATGACGAGATTGACAACGACGTGGTGTGTGGCAAGGCGCCGACGGCCCATGGCGAGTCGGATGCCGACGAGCTCGCGCCGCGTGGCGATCGAGTGATCTTCTATATTCACGGTCGCGGGGGTGATCTGTCGGATACGACCGACGCGCCCTACGATTTCGCCCGGATACAGAAGCTGCTCGCCTTCAAGGCCGCGAACATCGACCGCTTCTATGGCGTGGACTGGAACAACACGGTTCGCGCGCCTTTGGACCTCTCCGCACGGCGCGTCACCATCAAGCGCCTGGTGGGAAGCTACGACGACCCACACTGGCAAACGGTCCAGAGCTATGGCCGACGCACCTTCAACAACCGCACCCATTCGATCATCGACACCGCGCAGGCGATCTCGGAGGCGATCCGTGATATCGCGCCCGACCGTCCCATCACGATCCTGACCTATAGCTATGGTGGCGTGATCGCCCGCCAGTTGGTGTACCGACACTACGACCAGCTGCGCGATGCCGGCTTCCACATCGCCGAGGTGCTGACCATCAAGGGGCCGCATACCGGGGGTCTGGTCGGCACGCCGGACTTCATCGGCGAGTTCGCGCTCACCAGCAGGACCGGCCTGGACTCGCTCACCGAGTTTGGTTGTACCGTTGGTCGCCTGGGGGACCTGGGCGGCGTCGGCGCCGGTCAGGATGGCTGTCAGCTCGGCTCGTGGGTGAAGTGGTCATTGAACAGGGCGCCGGTGCATATCGACGACCGGGGCTATCCGCAGATCCGCTGGATCACCGTCGCCGGCGGCAGCCATCGTATCGCCAGGGATCACATCCAGCCCGCCCTGGACTCCGGACTGGTCCTCGATCCGTATCTGCTGGACATCTTCAACGACACGACGAACCAAGAGCATGTGCCTTTCCAGGACAGCGATGAGACGGTGAGCACGCGCAGCGCCCACGGTATCGCGGTCGACGCCTGTTTCCCCTATCGCAAGGCCACGCCACCGGGCAGCAACACGCGCAGCGCCACGGTCCGCTACGACCAGTACACCTGGGATGCGCAGCAGGCCGATTCGGCGACCTGCTACCACGCGGATGGTGAGCTGCCCGGCTGGGATATCCGACCACCGTCCGGCCATGACATCGAAGCCAACGAGCTCGAGGGCGCGTTCGTGTTCAGTGCCATCGCCGTGGCCAGACCGCAAGACGATGTCGACGGCGACAATGTCCTCGATGAGCACTATGACAACTGCCCGTCGGTCTACAACCCCGACCTGCGCGACACCGATGGGGACGGCGAGGGCGACGCCTGCGATCTTGACGACGATGGCGATGGCCTGCTGGACAGCTTCGAGCAACGCTACGGATACAATGCGCTGGTTGCCGGAGAGCAAGGCAGTGACGAGGACAAAGACGGACTGACGGCACTTCAGGAGCAGGCGGCTGGCACGAATCCGACCCTCGCGGATAGTGACGACGACGGCTTCAGCGACGCTGAGGAACTCGAGCGCGGCTCGGATCCGAATGACGAGAACAGCATTCCGGCCGAGGCGATCACGACCACGCCGTTTGCCGGCCTGCTGCTACTCGGTCTTGCGGTTCTGCTGGCGCGACGGCTGATCGCCCCGGGTGGCCACTGGCGCTCCGCCGGGTAGGAGCGCTTCGAGGGGGCTGTCGTGGCCTGAGTCCAGCGTCGACCAGGCGATCGATACCAGCTGCGATACCTCCAGGATCCTCGGTGCCCGATGGCGCCTGCTGGGGGTCGAACGATACAGCACCATCAGCGCCCGCTGACGATGACGCCGATCAGTAAGGGACGTCGCCGCCGATCGTCGTGCGATGCATGTGCCGAATGTAGGTCGGATCGTGCAGGCGGCTGTGGTCGGCGATGTGGAGCACGCAGCGATTGTCCCAGAAGACCAGATCACCTGGCCGCCACTTGTGCCAGTAGATGAGCTCGGGTTGCTGGCAGTGGGCGTAGATCGCCTCGAGCAATGCCGTTGAAGTCGAAGGGTCAATGTCGTCGATGCGCTTGGTGAGCTGCGGGTTGACGAATATGGATTTCCGACCCGTCT
>JAGRHX010000353.1 GCA_020444775.1 Gammaproteobacteria bacterium | reverse complement strand
CCAGGCCTTGAAGCGCACGCCGGCCACGTACTCACCGGCCGTGCCGGTCGGATGCAGCGGCACCCTGCGGCCGTTGCAGAGCAGCGCATGCCGCCCGGTCAGCACGCCACGCGCATGCACCTGGACGCGCTCGACCGAGGAATCGACAAAGCGAGCGGTACCGCCCGCGAACATCTCCTCACCGAGCACGTGCCACGGCTCGAGCGCGGCGCTGATGACCAGCTCCACGCCGTCCACCACCACCGAGCCGTAGCGCGGGAATCGGAACTCCAGGAACGGGTCGAACCAGTCGAGCTCGAAATCGGCGCCGGCGCGCTGCAGCTCGTCGACGACATGCGACAGATCGTGCTGCACGAACCAGGGCAACATGAAGCGGTCGTGCAGCTCGGTGCCCCAACGGCGCGGCGCGTGCTCGTAGGGCCGTTCCCAGAAGCGCGCCACCAACGCCCTCAGCAACAGCACCTGCAGTGCGCTCATCTGCGCGTGCGGGGGCATCTCGAAGGCACGGAACTCGACCAGCCCCTGACGCCCGGCGGGGCCGTCCGGCGAGTACAGCTTGTCGATACAGAACTCGGCGCGATGGGTGTTACCGGTCAGATCCGTGAGCAGATGGCGCAGTGCGCGATCAATGGCCCATGGCGCCGCCGACTCACCGCTCGCCAGACGTGGCACCGAGGCCATCTGCTGGAAGGCGATCTCGAGCTCGTACAGATTCTCGTGGCGTGCCTCGTCGACCCGAGGCGCCTGGCTGGTCGGGCCGATGAAGGCCCCGGAGAACAGATAGGACAGCGCCGGGTGATGTTGCCAGTAGGTCAGCAGTGAACGCAGCAGATCAGGCCGGCGCAGCAGCGGACTGTCGGCGGGGGTCGGTCCACCCAGGGTGACGTGGTTGCCACCACCGGTGCCGGTATGGCGCCCGTCGACCATGAACTTCTCGGTGCCGAGCCGCGTGTTCCGCGCAATCTCGTACAGGTCCTCGGTGCTGCGCACGATCTCGCGCCAGCTCTTCTGCGGATGGATGTTGACCTCGATGACCCCGGGATCCGGTGTCACCCGCAAAACCTTCACCCGCGGATCGACTGGCGGCTCGTATCCCTCCAACAGCACCGGCGTGCCGCACTCACGCGCCGCCAGCTCGACCGCCGCGACCAGCTCGAGGAAGTGCTCCATACGGGTCAGCGGCGGCAGGAACACATGCAGCCGGCCGTCGCGTGGCTCCACGCATAGTGCCGTACGCACCACCTCGGCCGGCTCCGCGCGCTTCAGGGGCGTCACCGTGGCGGCGGCCCGACTGCGCTGCTCGAGCTGCATACGCGGCGGCAGCGGACCACGTGGGCTCATGCTGTCCGGCTGCTCGACCAGCTCCGGTGGTTCGCCACCGATACTGTCAAGCGGCAAGCGGAACCCCATCGGCGAATCACCGGGCAACAGATACAGACGTTCGCGTCGAAACGGCCAGCGCCCGGACACCCAGCGTTGCGCCATCGGCGCCAGCGGGTCAGCCAGCGGATCAGCACGAAGCGGCAGCGCGTAGCCGCTGACCTTGTCCAGCCCCCGCTCGAGCAGACGCACCAGACGCCGGCGCTCCAGCGGATCGCTCAGATCGGCACTGAGCGGATCGACGTCGACGGGCAGCGTGGCTTCCTTCCAGAGATAGTAGTAGACGTCCTCGAAGGCGGGCTGTACCAGCCCGGCACCGACGCCTAGCGCCTCCGCGATCCGGTTCACCAGGCGCTGCGCGTCGGCCAGCTGATGGCCGTGGTCGCGGGCCGGATCGGCGATCAGCGCCGGCTCACGCCAGATGGCCTCGCCGTCGTCACGCCAGAAGCAGGAGAAGGCCCAGCGTGGCAGGGGCTCACCGGGATACCACTTGCCCTGGCCGTGG
>JAGRHX010000030.1 GCA_020444775.1 Gammaproteobacteria bacterium | reverse complement strand
GCGCTCCTCGCTCTCGCGCAGCGCCTCGTCCACACGCGCCCGTTCCACCGCGTAGCGCATGGCGCGCACCAACAGCTCCGGCGCGAGCTGGCGTTTGTGCAGGTAGTCCTCGGCACCGACGCGCAGCGCGTGCAGCGCGGTAGCCTCGTCCTCGACGTTGGTCAGGACGATGATCGGCACCCCGGGTGCCGCGTCCCGCATCCGCTGGATACCGCTCAGTCCGCGACTGTCGGGCAGATTCAGGTCGAGCAGCACCAGGTCGGGCGTATAGTCACGCAGCCAGTCCAGCCCACCGTGCAGGTGTGGCTCGTGCTGCAGCTCGAACTGGTACTGCGACGACAGTGCCAGCATCTCGCGGATCAGCTCCGCCTGGTCGCTTGAATCCTCGACCAACAGCACGCGCATTCGCTCACGCGTCCATTGGTCATGGCCGAGAAGGTCGCTGTGCATGTCTGACTATGTCCGGCTGTGCATGTCTGAGCATGTCCATCAGCGTCTCGGCCAACGAAGGTGCTAATGCCCCGTAATGAGGAGAAGGGGCCGGGCAACCTCGTCCGCCGGAGCCACAGTTGCGGAGGTCTGCGCGGAGTCTGGAGTTGGGCTCCCGGCAAGCGCCGCATCCCAGACTCTATCAGGATGCGGTCAGCATTTGCGCGGATTCGTGCCAGCCATGAACCCGGGGCATGCGCCCCGGGACGAGCACGGGCCACTCATCATCCATCAAGCCCTACCCGTCCTCCCCCCATGAGTCACGTGGGGGGACTGCCCGGATGTCATCCCGGAGTTCTCCCGAGGTCGAGGCAGCTGCACATGAAAGCTGACCCCACCCTCGGTATTGGCCACGGCCCAGATCCGACCGCCATGACGCGCGCAGATCTGCCGGCAGACCCCGAGCCCTATCCCGGTGCCCGGCACCTCGTCCGCGGAATGCAATCTGCGGAACGGCTCGAAGATCCGCTCGGCTTCCGCGGGATCGATGCCTACACCTCGATCGCTGAATACCAGATTCCACCCGGACGAGTCCTCCTCGCCACGCACTTGTAGCACCGGCGGACGACCGCCGTGGAATTTGAGTGCATTGTCGAGCAGATTCTGGAACAGCTGGAACAGCTCCGACCGGTCCGCGTACACCACGGGCAGACCGCTCCGCACAATCTGCGCGCCGGTCCGTTCGATAACGGGCGCGGCATGCTGCACCACCTCGTCGAGCAGCGCGTCCGTATCCACCCAGGCCTTCTCCAACGGCCGCTTACCGGCGGCGAGGTACTGGAGCACGCGCTCGGTCATATCCTGCACACGGTCACAGCCGGAGACAATCCGCTCGAGTGCCCGCTCGTCCTCCGGGCGCAACGACGCGACCCGCCGCAGTCGCTCACGCAACAGGTTGGCACTCTGGATGACGGTCAGCATGGGCTGGCGCAGATCGTGCGCGAGCGACACCATCAGCTCGGCATCGACGCGGTCTACCCCGTTGGCGACCCCACTGGCTACCCCGCTGGCGACCTGCGCCGCGGCGGTGGTCTGGGGCACCACCACGACCTCGAAGCCCTGCGCTTGCCCGGCCTGCCGGATCGGCCGCGCGTGCACCTGGCAGAGCGTCGCACGCTCACGGTCGGTGCCGGACGCCGCCACCAGCCTCGCGGCCGCCGGCACGCCGACCGACAGCTCGGCCAGTCGCGCGGTCTCCAGTCGAACCAGCTCTGCGAAGGCCATCCCGAGCATCGCCTCGCCGGCAGAGTGTCGACTCGCAGCTAGAGGATTTGCTTCGCGCGGGGCCAACAACGTCCGCGCCGCCGCATTCGTCGCGCTGACCCGCTCGCTGGCATCCAGACGCAACCAAGGCACCGGCAGGTCGCATGTCTGCTCGCCCAAGCGCGCCGCTCGCGCGGCCCGCTGGCGCTTCAAGGCACGCTGCACGGCCTCGCCCAGCCTCGACAGGCCACGCACACTATGGGTCAGATGCAGGTCGGGCTGGGCATCGGGCTCGATCAGATCGGGCTCGGGCTGACCGAGCAGGATCACCATGCAATCCGGAAAGCGCCGGCGCAGCACGGCCACTATACCCAGGCCATCGGCCCAACCCAGCTCGCGGGCCACCACCGCCACCAGCGGTGCTCGCTCGGTCAGAGCCATCGCGAAGCCGGTCGCGTCGCCGGCCTCGGTCCAGAGCAGGTCGGGCACGACGCTACCCACGACCAGGCGCAACAATGCACGCACGCCGGCATCGGCTTCGACAACCAGAATCGGCGTGCTCGACTGCAACGGTCCTCTCCAGCCTCGCGGCGGTCATTCGACGCTGTCGGTGCGTTTCCCGTCGTGACGACGCAGCGGACGGGATGATTCTCGACAGACGCGGTTCGGGGACGAAAGCTCTGACTTTCGCGGATTGTCGAAGGAAGGTATCGATACGGCCGCATAGTCTAATGAAGGCCGCTCATGCGTGTACCAAGGCTGTATGGATTTCGAGATTTTCCTTGTTGATAGTGGCGAGGTTCGAGAAATCTGTTCCCAGCCGCTACCAGGTTGGCCGCAACCGGGGTGGCATTTTGTTCCGACCCGACGAATCAACGTATGCTTGATCGCACAGCGGACGGATCGATCGCCATGGCCTACAGCCATGGCCGACCGCGGTGACCGAGCGTGCCGCTGGTTGCGCCGCGCGAAAGGCCCGCAGGTGATTCAACTGGAGAGCGCACCATGCACCAGATAGACCCGACACGTCTCGACCTGGCGCGCGAGTTCAAGCGGCAACCGTTCGGTCCACACAGCCAGGACCTGCAGAAGGTGCTGAAGATCATGCGCTGGGACGATGCGCGACAGCGCTATATCAGCGTCCAGCTGCGCCCCGGCGGTAGCTGGTATCTGGCCCGCAGCTCGGGCGGACGTGGCCATCCGCTCGAGGTCTATCTGCAGCCTGAGTTCAGCGATCAGCCCAGCGCCCAATGGGCGGTGTTCCGGATGCGCTGGCAGATGCATACCGGCCAGGCGCTGGCGCTGGACGACGACCCGCCGCTGGGTAGGAATCCCATGCTCACCGACGTGGGCACGGTGCAACGACCGCTACTCGGCTACGCCGATCGCTTCTCGGTGCACAACGGCGAACGTATCCAATTCAAGGTCAGTGCCGAGGTGGAACGCTATCACGCCCAGGTCAGTCGCATCCGCTGTGGTGATGTCGTCAACATCGGCCTGCGTCACACTCCGGTTCCCGGATTGTTGGACCGTGAGCTCGCGGGCCGCGTACAGCCGGTGATCGCCGGCTCATACGTCGATTTGCAGCCCGATCCGCGCTATGCACTCGATACCTTCTGCATGCAGGCCCTGATCTGGCCGACGGCGCCGGGTCTGGCTGAACAGGTGATCATGGGTAGCTGGGACGAGTCGGACGGGCTCGGTGTGGCGCTGCTGATCGACACCGAAGGCCGCCTGGCGTTCCGCCACGGAGACGGCCGACAACGATATCAGGTGCACAGCGGCTGCCCGCTGCTGGAACGCCACTGGTATCTGGTCAGCGTGAGCGTGGATGCCGCGAGTGGACGGCTCCGACTGGCCCAGTTGCCACAGCTGCGCTATCCGCGCGAGGACAGCCTGGCGTTCGTCGAGCAACAGCTCGATGGCCTGCCACGACCGATGCCGCGTATGCGTCTTGCCGCGGCCTTCGACGCTGGCCGCGCACGGCCGGAGGGTGCCAGGGTCGCACCCTACGCCCCGTTCAACGGTAAGCTGGAAGCGCCGCGCATCTGTGCCAGTGTGCCGGATGACGACGCCTTCGCCCGCCTGTGTGCCGACCCGCGGTCGTCGGACGATTGCATCACGAGCTTCGCCGACAGCCATTGGCACGAGGACGCCGTGGTCGCTGCGTGGGACCTCGCTCTGGACATCTCGGGCGACGGGGTGCGCGACGTCTCGGGCAACGCCCTGCACGGCCGGACCGTGAACATGCCCACACGTGCGGTCCGCGGCGTACGTTGGGACGGCAGCGTCTACGACTTCCGTATCGACGCCGGTCACTATGGCGCAATCCACTTCCACGACGACGATCTCCATGACTGCGGCTGGGCGACGGACTTCGTCGTGGACGTGCCTGATGACCTGCCGAGCGGACTGTATTGTGCCCACCTGAGCTGCGCGCGAGGCGAGGACTGGGTCCCGTTCGTGGTCAGCCCGCCGCCCGGTAGCGCGCGGTCGCCGCTGGCCCTGGTGCTGCCCAGCACCAGCTACTGGGCCTACGCGAATCGCCACGGCGTCATCGACTTCGATGGTCGAGAGCAGGTGCGCGGCTCGTTCACCGCGGCCGATTCCACCGCGATCTATCTGCACCACCATCCGGAGCTCGGACTGTCCACCTACGACAAGCATCGCGACGGCAGCGGCGTCTGCTTCTCCTCGCGATTGCGACCGATCCTCTCGATCCGGCCCAGTGAGGCACTCTGGCAGCTACCCGCCGATACCCATCTCATCGACTGGCTGAATGCACAGGACATCGCCTTCGACGTGCTGAGCGAGGACGATGTGCATGAGCACGGGCCGGCGCTGCTAAGACCGTATAGATGCGTGATGACGGGCACTCATCCGGAGTACCCATCACTGTCGGTACTCGATGCGTTTGCGCGCTTCCAGCAGTCGGGCGGGCGCTTCATCTACACCGGTGGCAACGGCTTCTATTGGCGGGTCTCCTATCATCCGGACTTCCCCGGGATCATGGAGATGCGGCGTGCCGAGGATGGTATCCGCGCCTGGATTGCCGAAGGTGGTGAGTATCATCACCAGCTCACCGGCGAGCTGGGGGGCATGTGGCGAAGGATGGGCCGGCCACCACAGTCGGTCGCGGGGACGGGCATGACCGCGCAAGGCTTCGACCGCTCGACCAGCTATAGCCGCACCGAGGCCAGCTTCGACCCACGTGTCGCTTTCGTCTTCGAAGGCATCGGTGACGAGGAGCCGATCGGTGACTTCGGCATCCTCGGCGGCGGCGCCGCGGGCTGGGAGATCGACCGCGCCGACTTCGCGCTGGGCACCCCACCGCACGCCCTGGTGATCGCGCAGGCCAGTGACTTCTCGTCGACCTATCACTGGATGAAGGAGGAGTTGACCCACACCCACGATGCGATCACCGGCGAGACCTGTCCGCACGTGCACTGCGACATGGTCTTCTACGAGACCGACAACGGGGGTGCCGTGTTCTCGACCAGCTCCATCGCCTGGGCCGGCGCGCTCGCCCACAACGACTACCAGAACAACGTATCGCGCATCATGCGCAACGTCATCGAGCGCTTCACCGACCCCACGCCATTCACCTGAATCGAAGCCGCGCCCGGCACCCGCCGGCCGGGCGGCACGGCATGACCGTCGCGGCTCAGCCCGGGCTCCAGGACGCGCGATCGCTCAGCCAGTAGAAGCGATAGGGCGGCACGACCAGCTGGTCCTTGAACAGCGCCGGCGATTCGCCGCTTGCGAGATCCAGCAGCTGTCCCAGTCTGAACTGCCAGCGTCCGCCCAGATTGCCCAGATCCAGGTGCTGGGGCTCGGAGTTGAAGTTGGCCACCACCAGCACGTTCTCCCCGCCCAGCTCCGGGTGGGTGCGCAGGAACACGAACAGGTGCGGGTTGTCCACCGACAGCAGCTCGCGATTGTTGAAGTCGGCGAATGCCGGCACCAGCTTGCGCACCGCGATGAGCTTCTTCAACCCATCGAATATCCGTTGCTCGACGGTGCCGTGCTGGTGACGACGCTCGGCACGCTGCCAGTCGATGCGCGGACGATGCATCCAACGGCTGTCCTGTGCCTTGTCGGGATCGTCCAGGAAGCTGTAGTCGTTGAGCGTGCCGATCTCGTCGCCGTAGTTGATCAGTGGAATACCGCCAAAGGACATGATCACCGCGTGCAGCAGCAGGATGATGCGGATCGCGTCTTCCGTGCCCTGCTCGTCGTTCTCGTCCAGCGCGGCCTCCAGCCCCACCAGCGAGGCCAGGGTCCCGGAGATACGCGCATCGCCGGTCTTGTCGTTCTGCCCGAACGGCCGCCCACGGGCGCTGGAGCGATCGAAACGACCGGTGAAGTAGTCGAGCAGAAAGCGCCGGTGGGCACGCGGTTCGTAGCCCGAGCGCGCGATGTCCACGTCATCGAAGCCCAGGCCGATGTCGTCGTGGCAGCGCACGTAGTTCAGCCAGGTGGCACGGTCCAGCTTCGAGGGCAGACTGACGATACCTTGATTGAGCAGCCGCGCGTTCTTGGTCGCCACCGCGTCCCACAATAGCGCCATCAGGGTCGCGTTGTAGGCGATCTCGCATT
>JAGRHX010000352.1 GCA_020444775.1 Gammaproteobacteria bacterium | reverse complement strand
TCGGCGCCACCGGCTTCTGCTGGGGTGGCGGCACGACCAACTACCTCGCGGTCACGCTCGGTGCCGACCTGCAGGCGGCGGTGCCGTTCTATGGCGCGGCGCCGGATACCGCCAAGGTGTCCGAAATCCGCGCCGCGATGCTCATCCAGTACGCGGAGAACGACGACCGTATCAACGCCATGTGGCCTGAGTACGAGGCTGCCCTGAAGGCCAATCAGATCGACTATCGGATGCACAGCTATCCCGGCACCCGCCACGGTTTTCACAACAACTCGACGCCGCGCTACGACGAGGCCGCGGCCAAGCTCGCCTGGGAGCGGACCATCGAGTTCTTCGGCCAGCACCTGGCCTGAGGCGGTCGACGAGGTCGCAAGGGAAACGCTGACAAATCAACGTCTCCCGGGTCATGCGCATCGTTCGCGCGACGAGGCGAACGGTGCGCGTGGTTTCGCGACGCGGACCTCGCACCGCTCGAGTGTGGATCAGGCCGCTGGTGGTTCTCGCACCTGGTCCGACGAAGCCGAAACTGGAGGTAAAGCAGCGCCGCTCGCGAACGATAACCCTGAGTGCGCTTCATCCAACGACCGCCACCGCTGCCGCGTCGTCAGTCAGGAGTCTCGTCTTGTCGCCATTGCCTGTCGCCCAGCGAATCGCCGTGCGCGTCCGCGACCGTTGTCCGACCCCGTGCGGTGGAGCGGTTCCGGCGATGACGACACGCGGGCCTAAGGGCTGCGTGGTCCGGCGGGAGCATGGGCGATGAGTGTCACGCAGAGCGGCTCATACGAGCATGCCCGAATCATGATCGTCGATGACGATCTGATTACGCTGGAGGTCATCCAGGCATTGCTGGCCGGCGACGGCTACAAGAATTTCGTCACCACCACCCGCTCCACCGAAGCGCTGTCGCTGATCGAGGCGCAACGCCCCGACGTGCTGCTGCTCGATCTGCTGATGCCGGATCTGTCCGGTTTCGATGTGCTTCGAATGCTCAATGACGCCGGTCACCTGACCGGCCTGCCGGTCATCATGTTGACCGCGCAGTCCGACTCCCAGACCAAGCTCGAGGCCCTCGAGCTCGGTGCCATCGAGCTGCTCAGCAAGCCGGTGGACCCGAGTGAGCTGCGGCTGCGGCTACGCAACGCGCTCGGCACTCGGCACCACGGCGGCGCCTCGAACGCCGCTGGCGGTAGCAACGGTGCGCAGCATGGCGAACCGGCCGGTGTCCAGACTTCCGCGCTGCTGCCTGGACGTGCCGTGTTCGAGCAGGAGGTCAACTGGGCCTTGCGTCGGGCCGGCTACAAGGGACAGGTGCTGGCCTTGCTGAACCTGTCCTTCGCCGAGATGGCATCGCTGCGAGAGACCCTCACGACGGACGATCTGAGCGCGTTGCATCAGGCCTGCCGGGCGATGCTGCAGGCCGCGCTGGATGCGACGCTGGCCGGACAGCAGCCAGAGGATGGCGGCTTCCAGGCCACCCTGGCGAGCGCGGACGACGATGAGTTCATGCTGCTGCTCGACGATCTCGCCGACCTCGAGGTCGCCGCCCGGGTCGCGCGTTCGATCATCAATTCGTTCTCCGAGCCCTTGCAGCTCGGCGAGCGGAGCATTCGGCTGCACGTGAGCATCGGCGTTGCCGCCTACCCGGTGGACGCCGACCGTGCCGACAAGCTGCTCGCTCATGCCGGTGCCGCGCTGGCCAAGGCGCGGCGTATCCCCGGCGCTGCGCTACGTTTCCATTCCAACGAGATGGACGCCCGCTCCGCGGCCCGCCTCGCCGAGGAGCTCGAGCTGGCGCTGGCCATTGTCGAAGGCGCGTTCGTGCTGCACTACCAGCCACGCATGAACATGCTGACCGGCGAGTTCACCGAGTTCGAGGCCCTGATTCGCTGGCAGCACCCGGAACGGGGTCTGCTCAGCCCGGGCGAGTTCATGCCGGCGGCGCAGAGCAGCGGGCTGATGGGCGCGATCGAGGACTGGGTGTTGCTCGAGGCCAGCCGACAGGGTGCGCTCTGGCGGAGCCGCTACGGTGCGCCGGCCTGTGTCAGCGTCAACCTGTCTTCGAAGCAGGTGCGTCGACCCGACCTGACGCGCGCCGTGCGTCGCATCCTGCATCAAAGCGGGCTGCAGGCGGAGCATCTGCGACTGGAGTTCGCGGCCTTGGATGTGATGAACGACCCCGTGTTCGATCTCAAGTCACTGGACGAGCTTCAGGCCCTCGGCGTGCGTCTGTCGATCGATCACTTCGGTCGTGGCGCGTTCTCGCTGAGCGAGCTCGAGCGTATGCCGGTGGACGAGATCAAGATCGACCGGTCGTTCTTCGGCGAATCCAACGCCAGCTCGAAGGACTCCGCGATCGTGCGGGCGATCATCTCCATCGCCCATGATCTCGGCTTGCGGGTGGTGGCGGTGGGTGTGGAGAGCGAGCGCCAGCTCGAGTTCCTGCGCGCTCACGGTTGCGATGACTGCAAGGGCTTCTTCGTCAGCGCGCCGATGAGTGCCGAGCAGGTCTCTCAATACCTGGCCACTCATGACAAGGGGCAAGCGGCCGGCGGTGGTAAGGTCGTGGACATGCTCAGGGCCTGAGACCCGGTGGCCGAGTCCCACGGCCCGAGGTCCGGCGCGCGGCGTTGCTAGCCTGATACCGGACGCAGCAGCCAGGTCTGCATCAGCCCCTTGCCCTTGATCTCGATCGCGGTCTCGCGTGGCTCGCACAGCAGCTGCTCGCCCAGCTTGTCGCGGGTCGCCTGGGTGATCTGCACGGTGCCGATCACACCGGTGGATTCCATGCGTGAGGCGACGTTCACCGTGTCACCCCAGATGTCATAGGCAAACTTCAGCTTGCCGATCACCCCGGCGGTGACCGGTCCGGAGTGCACGCCGACCCTGACCCCGAGCGGTAGATTGCCGGTCGCACGGACCGCGGCGGCGGCGCGGATCATGTCCAGACCGAGCCGGCAGGCGCGTAGCGCATGATCGCTGCAGGGCTCGGGTAGCCCGGCGACGGCCAGATAGGCATCGCCCACCGTCTTGATCTTCTCGACGCCGTGCGTGACCGCCAGCTCGTCGAAGGCTTCGAACAACAGATTCAGCTGCTTGACCAGCTCGGTCGGTGCAACGCTGCTCGAGTACCGCGAGAAGCCGGCCAGGTCGCAGAACAGCACGCTGACGTCCTGGAAATGATCCGCGATCATGGTCTGGCCATAGTCCAGCCTGCGGGCCACCGCGGCCGGCAGGATGTTCAGCAGCAGGCTGCGAGAACGCTCCTCTTCGCGTCGCAGTCGCTCGTGGCTCTCGTGCTCGCGGTCCAGCAGACGCTTCTTCTCGATTGAGGCGCGCAGTCTGGACAGCAGCAGCACCGGGTCGAAGGGCTTGGCGATGAAGTCGTCGGCACCTTGTTCCAGACAGTGCGCGACCGTCTCGCGTTCGTTGAAGCCTGACACGATCACCACCGGGATGGCCGCGAACACCGGGTCGGACTTGAGCTGCTGCAAGACCCCGTAGCCGTTCAGGTGGGGCAGGTCCAGGTCCAGCAGTATCGCGTCGAAAGCGAGTGCCCGCAGCATCGCCAGTCCGTCCTCGCCGTTGCGCGCGGTCAGAGCGCGATGTCCCTTGCGCTGCAGATAACGCATCAGGATCTCGCGTGAATCCGGGTCGTCGTCGATGACCAGCACGGTGGAGCTGTTGACGCCTTCGTCGGCGCCGTGACGATTCAGGTCGTTGACATCGAGCAGGGCGCCGGCGATGGCGTCTTTCGCTGGCGTGGTCCGGGTCGAGCACGATCGCGGCTCGGCGAACAGTCTGGCACAACGACGCGCGGCGTCGAGCATGGTCTCCAGGAAACGCTCGGCATCAGCTACCGCGCTCAGGGCCGGATCGGCGGCGAGCGCTTCGACCAGC
>JAGRHX010000351.1 GCA_020444775.1 Gammaproteobacteria bacterium | reverse complement strand
CGCTGGTCGACGTTCTCGATCATCAGGTGGATGGGGGTGCCGGTGGTGACCCCCTCGAACACGCCGGACAGGATGCGCACCTCGTCGGTTTCGCGACGCTGCGTGGTGTGACGTGACTTGCCCGGCCGACGACGTTCCAGATCGACCTGGATGTCGGTCGCGTCGAGCATCAGCCCGGGCGGGCAGCCATCGACGATGCAACCGATCGCCGGGCCGTGACTCTCGCCGTAGGTGGTTACCGTGAAGACACGGCCAAAGGTGTTTCCAGCCATGACGCGATTGTAGCCGAGTTGAAGCCGGCTCGGACCAGGCCCGGCTCAGCGCTCCCCATACTCCGTGACCGGTGTTCAGCGACCCTGAGCGCTGAGCAACGCCGCCTTCTCGATCATGAAGACATGGTCGCCACCGCGCTCGAACTCCAGCCAGATGAACGGGTAGCTCGGATAGGCCCGCTCCAGGGCCGGCCGCGCCTCCCCGACCTCGACCACCAGCGCGCCGTTGGCGCTCAGATGTGCCGGGGCAAGCTCGAGTATGCGCCGCGTCGCATCCAGGCCATCCACGCCCGACTCCAAGGCCATGCGTGGCTCGTGCAGATACTCGGCCGGCAGGGTCTGCATGCGGGAACTGGGCACATACGGCGGGTTCGAAAGGATCAGATCGAACTCACCCTCGATTCCGTCGAACAGATCGGACTGCACCAGGCTGACCCGGTCCTCCAGCTCGTGCTTGCAGACGTTGATGTCCGCGACCTCCAGGGCCTGCGCAGAGACATCCGCGGCGACCACCTCGGCGTCGGGAAAGGCCATCGCGCAGGCGATCGCCAGACAACCGCTGCCAGTGCCCAGATCGAGCACCCTGCGCACCTGCCAGGCATCCACCAGCGGCTCGAATCCGCGCTCGATCCACTCCGCGAGCGGCGAGCGTGGCACCAGCACCCGTTCGTCGACAAAGAACTCCATGCCCGCGAAACGCGCACGCTGCATCAGATAGGCAGCCGGACGCCGCGACTTGATGCGCTCGGCGAGCAGGTCCACCACCCGCCTGCGTTCTGTCCGGGTGAGCCTGGACTCGAACAGCGAATCGGGCAGCCCCGGCTGCAGATGCAGCGCGAACAACACCAGACCGAGCGCCTCGTCAACCGCGTTGTCGGTACCGTGGCCGTAGTGCAGCTCGTACTGCTCGAAGCGGCTCGCGCCCCAGCGAATCAGGTCCAGCACACGATCGAGCTCCTGTGCCGCATCATCGGCCAGGGTATCGATCTCAGCACGTGCGGGTCGGGCAATGGTCGAGCTCATCGCGGGCATCTCCTGATAGACCGTGACCGCTCTCGCAGCGCATCCATTCGTGCATCCATTCGCACATCCACTCGTCCAGGGGGGGTCGGCATCATCACTCCTTGGTCTGGCGGCAGGCGGATTGACCGGATACGGGCTGACAGGCCATGGTCATGCCGGATGTGTTATCGGACACGCGTTCCTCGAAGCCGGGAATGCTGGCGTGGTCGACCGTGTCGATCTGGGCCGGGTCCAGGAATCGGTTCGCATAGCTCAGGTAGACGCGCTCACGCACGAACACATCGAACAGATCCGGGTCGATACGATTCTTCTGACACATGTCGCCGAGTATGCGCAGCGACTGCGAAAGCGACAAAGCCTGCTTGTAGGGTCTGTCACCGGCGGTCAGCGCCTCGAAAACGTCGGCGATGGCCATGACCCGGGCCTGCACTGACATCTGCTCGCGTGTCAGACCACGCGGATAGCCCGTCCCGTCCATGTGCTCGTGATGGCCACCGGCGAACTCCGGCACCCGTCTCAGGTGCTTTGGATACGGCAAGGACTCGAGCATGTTCAGTGTCGCATCCATATGGTAGTTGATCGTCTGGCGTTCCGCCTCGGTCAGGGTGCCACGCTCGATGGTCAGGTTCACCACCTCGTCGTCGCTCAGAAAGGGCTGGCTGGTGCCGTCCTCGTCCAACCAACGGTAGTCGGCGATGCGAGCGACCCGCTGCTTGTCCGCCTCGAGCATGAATTCGCCGCCCTGATTGCAGCGCGTGAGGAACCGGCAGTCGTCCTCGAGCTGGGCTATCCGCGCGGCGAACCTGCGCTGCGCAAGCGCCTGCTGAGCCGGCTCGGCGCATTGTTGAAGCTCGAGCAGCAACTCGATGCGGGCATCCCGCTTGAGCACCTCGAAGCGGGTACGGACGAGGTGCATGCGATCGAAGATGGTCTCCAGCTTGACCGACTTGTCCATCACGTGCTCGGGCGTGGTCACCTTGCCGCAATCGTGCAGCCAGGCGGCGATACGCAGCTCGTAACGGTCGGCCTCGTCCATGCTGAACGCCGCGAGCGGCCCGTCACGGGTGCTGGCCACCGCATCGGCGAGCATCATGGTCAGCTCCGGCACACGCCGGCAATGGCCACCGGTATAGGGGGACTTGTCATCGATCGCGGCCGCGATGAGCTCTATGAACGACTCGAACAACCGGGCCTGATCCTCGAGCAGACGCTTGTTCGACAGCGAAATCGCCGCCATGGAGGCGAGTGATTCCACCAGCTGCTGGTCGGCGGCGCTGAAGCGGACCGGCACGCCGTGCTCGTCCAGACAATTGATGAGCTGCAGCACACCCAGGACCTCGTCCTCGTGGTTGCTCATCGGCACGGTGAGGAACGAAATCGAGCGATAACCGGTTCGTTCGTCGAATGCCCGGGTCCCCGAGAAGTCATAGCCGAGCGCGGCGTAGGCATCCGGAATGTTGATCGTGGTGCGGGTCAGCACCGCCTGGGCGGCCACCGTCTCGCGACGCGGCTGGCCCTGCTCGTCATAGATGGACAGCGTGGGCATGGCCACCTGACGCCCGCTCGTGCCACCGAAGTGGATACCCAGACTGTCGTTGAGCAGGATCTCGAAACGCAGGTTCTGGTCGCTCTCGTCATAGCTGTACAGGGTGCCGGCGTCGGCACCGGTCAGCGCCTTGGCACTGTCCAGGATCAGCTCCATCAAGCGGTTGCTGTCACGTTCGGCGGACAAGGCCAGACCGACCTCGGTCAGCTTGCGGACGGACTGCAGCACCTTGCTGGCCTCGATACGACTCGACTCAGCGCTCACCAGGTCATCTCCCGCGACGTCCCATCCGCGCGCCACGCAACCGGACGCACCCGCAGCGACGCTTCGTTCACGACGCCATCGTCGCTACGGATTATCGGGGAGACACTCGATAGCGCGAGCGTGCCGCGGTCACAACTCTAGCGGTTTCACGACCAGGAAGGCAGATGCTCGATGCAACGAAGCAGTTGACCGGGGCAGAGAGGCCGCGACTCTGGGATGGGGACAGCGCCCGGCCGGTCGCGGCACGCCAGATGCTGCGCCCGGCGTGCCACGACCGCGCCCTCAGGCCTGAGCCCGGCCCTCCAGGATGGTCATGAACATCTCGTTGAAGCGACGCACGAAGCCGGCCGGGTCGGTGAGCTGACCGCCTTCGCTGAGCAGGGCCTGGTCGAACAGCAGCGCGGCCCAGTCCTTGCGACGCTGATCGTCGTGCTCCTCGGCGATGCGCTGCACCATCGGGTGCTCGGGGTTGATCTCAAGGATCGGTCTGGACTCCGGCACGTCCTGCCCGGCGGCGCGAAGCAGGCGCTCGAGATGCCCACCCATCTCGTGCTGGTCGACCACCAGACAGGCCGGCGAGCTGGTCAGTCGGTTGGTCACCCGCACGTCCTTGGCGCGCTCGGCGAGCGCCGTCTTGAATTTCTCGACCAGCGCCTGCTGCGCGTCGTCGCGATCGGCGGACTCGTCCTCGTCCTGCGCATCTCCATCCTGGTCAGCGGTCGTATCGGCCTGCTTGCTCTTGATGAAACCGAGATCCAGATCGGCACGCGCCACCGACGCGAGCTTCTTGCCCTCGTACTCGGTGAGATGGTGCACCACCCACTCATCGATCTCGTCGGTGAGCAACAGCACCTCCACACCGTTGTCCTTGAACACCTCCAGGTGTGGGCTGTTGCGGGCGGTAGTCAGCGAGTCTGCGGTGACGAAATAGATGCTGTCCTGGCCCTCGACCATGCGCTCGATATAGTCGCTGAGCGAGACCTTCTGCGCATCCTCGCCGTCGTGGGTGCTGGCGAAACGCAGCAGCCCCGCGATCGAGTCGCGGTTCTTGCCGTCCTCGATGACCCCCTCCTTGAGCACCTTGCCGAACTCGTCCCAGAAGCCTTGATACTTCTCCGGCTCGTTGCGGACCAGGCCGGCGAGCAGGTCGAGAATGCGTTTCACGCAGCCAGCACGAATCGAGTCGATCTGACGATTCTGCTGGAGGATCTCGCGTGACACGTTGAGCGGCAGATCGGCGGAGTCGACGATGCCACGCACAAACCTCAGGTAGGCCGGCATCAGCTGCTCGGCATCGTCCATGATGAAGACGCGACGCACGTACAGATTCACACCACGTCGTACGTTGCGGTCCCACAAGTCGAAGGGGGCGCGCTTGGGCACGTACAGCAACACCGTGTACTCGAGGTTGCCTTCCACACGGCTGTGCACGTGCGCGAGCGGCTCCTCGAAATCGTGCGCGACGTGCTTGTAGAACTCGCTGTACTCGTCCTCGCTGATGTCCTGGCGATTGCGGCTCCACAGCGCGGTCGCGCTGTTGACCGTCTCCCACTCGGCCGCCTCGTCGACCTTGCGCATCCGGATCGGGAAGGAGATATGGTCGCTGTAGCGACGCACGATGCTGCGCAGCCGGTAAGCGTCGAGCAGCTCATCCTCGCCTTCCTTCAGGTGCAGCACCACCTCGGTACCGCGACGCGGTACCTCGCGCGACTCGATGCTGAACTCGCCCTGGCCAGCCGAGCGCCAGCGGACCCCGCCTTCCGGGATCTGAGCGGCACGGCGCGTGGTGACCATCACGTCGTCGGCGACGATGAAGCTGGAATAGAAGCCGACTCCGAACTGGCCGATGAGCTGGGCGTCCCTGGCCTGGTCACCGGTCAGAGACTGGAAGAACTGCCGGGTGCCGGACTTCGCGATGGTGCCGAGGTTGTCGATGACCTCCTGCTCGTTCATACCGATGCCGTTGTCACGCACGGTGATCGTGCGTCGGTCGGCATCGAACTCGATCTCGATGCCCAGCTCGCCGTCGCCTTCATACAGCTTGTCGTTGGCCAACGCCTCGAAGCGCAGCTTGTCGCAGGCATCGGAAGCGTTCGAGATCAGCTCGCGCAGAAAGATCTCCTTGTTGCTGTACAAGGAGTGAATCATCAGATCCAACAGCTGCCGGACCTCGGTCTGGAACTGATGGGTCGTGGCGGCCGCTTCGCTGCTTTCAGTCATGATCCTGTGCCCCATACTCTCGTCATTGTAAGACCACGGCCCGGCGCGACGCGGCACGTTGCCAGGACGCGGGAGTCATCATCCCCGGCGTTCCGAGGACGACAGCCGCGGCGGACCAGTGCTGCACGGTGGGGATGACGGCGGCGATTTCAAGGGCAGCGTCGATGAGCGGTCGGTCCGGGCTCGCCCGGGCCACCACGGCACGCGGCTCACGGGCCCGCACGTCGATGCTCAAGGCGGGGAATTCGGGATAGAATCGCGCCGATGCCCGCCTCCTCGCACACACCCGTCATGCAGCAGTATCTCCGCATCAAGTCGGAGGCACCGGACACGCTGCTGTTCTACCGAATGGGTGATTTCTACGAGCTGTTCTTCGACGACGCGCGTCGCGCCGCCGAGCTGCTCGACATCGCCCTGACCGCACGAGGTCATTCCGGCGGCGAGCCGATACCGATGGCCGGCGTTCCGGCGCACTCGGTGGACGGCTACATCGCCCGGCTGGTGCGCATTGGTGAGCCGGTCGCGATCTGCGAGCAGATTGGCGACCCGGCGCGTTCCAAGGGCCCGGTGGAACGCAAGATCACCCGCATCGTCACTCCCGGCACGCTCACCGATGAGTCCCTGCTCGAGGAGCGCGCCGAGAACCTGCTGATCGCGGTGCACGGGCAACAGGGCCGTTTCGGGCTGGCCGGACTGGCGCTCGCCGACGGTCGACTGTTCATCAACGAGCTGAGCGACAGCGACGCCCTGGACGCGGAGCTCGCGCGCCTGAACCCGGCCGAGGTATTGATCTGCGAGAACCAGGCGCAGCGCGATGGCGCACCGGCCTGGCAACGCAGGCTCGGCCATCTACGCCGTCTGCCGCCCTGGTGCTTCGAGCTCGAGAGCGCGGTCAGGCTCCTCTGTGAGCAGCTTGGCGTACGGGATCTGACCGCCTTCGAATGCGCCGACATGCCGCTCGGCCTGATTGCCGCCGGTGCCGTGCTCGGCTACGCCCGAGACACCCAACGCAGCGCCCTGCCGCACATCGAGACCATCGTGGTCGAGCGCAGCGACGACGCGCTGGTGCTCGATCCGAGCACCCGCCGCAACCTGGAGATCGACCAGAGCCTGGTCGGCGCTCAGCAACGCACCCTGCTCGGCGTGCTCGACCGGACCGCGACCGCCATGGGCAGTCGCCTCCTGCGTCGCTGGCTGGGACGACCGATACGTGACCTCGAGGCGATCCGCTTGCGCCAGCACGCGCTGCAGACGCTTGTCGAGCACGACCGCGAGCCACTGCGTGCCGCGCTCAGGGCCGCCGGCGATCTGGAGCGGATCGTCGCTCGCATCGCGCTGCGCTCGGCGCGGCCGCGCGATCTGAGCCGGATCCGGGACACCCTGACGCTGGTCCCGGACATTCACGCGATACTCGTCGGGCTGGACTCTCCGCGGCTGGCCGAGCTCGCACAGCGTGTGCGAGCCATGCCCGAGCTGCATGACATCCTGCAGCGGGCACTGGTGTCGACCCCACCGGTGCTGATTCGCGACGGCGGTGTGATCGCACCCGGCTACGATGATGAGCTGGACACGCTGCGCGATCTGAGTGAGCACGGCGATCGCTTCCTCGCCGAGCTGGAGCAGCGCGAGCGTACCCGAACCGGCATCAGCAATCTCAAGGTCGGCTACAACCGGGTCCATGGCTACTTCATCGAGCTGAGTCGCGCGCAAGCCGCCGCCGCACCCGACGACTATGTGCGCCGCCAGACGCTCAAGGGTGCGGAGCGCTACATCACCGCCGAGCTCAAGGCATTCGAGGAGAAGGTGCTGAGCGCGCGGGAGCGTGCCCTGGCGCTCGAAAAATCGTTGTACGAGTCGCTGATTGAACGCGTCGCGGAGGATATGGGCGCTCTCAAGGCCCTGGCCGCTGGGCTGGCCGAGAGCGACGTGCTGTGCAATCTGGCCGAACGTGCCCAGAGCCTCGACCTGTGCAAGCCGGTCGTCGATGACGAGCCGGGGATCGAGATCGTCGCTGGTCGTCATCTGGTGGTCGAACTGCACATGGACGAGCCTTTCGTGCCCAACGACGTCGAGCTCGGACCCGATCGACGCATGCTGATCGTCACCGGACCGAACATGGGCGGCAAATCCACCCTCATGCGCCAGACCGCGCACGTCGTGCTGCTCGCGCACACCGGCAGCTTCGTACCTGCGGAGTCCGCCCGCATCGGTCCGGTGGACCGCATCTTCACCCGCATCGGCGC
>JAGRHX010000350.1 GCA_020444775.1 Gammaproteobacteria bacterium | reverse complement strand
ACTGCGACTGGGATCGCTACAAGGAGTTCAAGGGCGGCATGCACGAGGCGGCCTTCGAGCTCATCGAGATCCCACACGTGCGGCAGTCCGGCAAGAACTCCGCCGACATCCGTATGGTCGTGGATGCGTTGGACCTGTGCTACACCAAGGAGCACATCGACACCTTCGTCATCATCTCGGGTGACTCGGACTTCTCACCACTGGTCAGCAAGCTGCGTGAGAATGCCAAGAACGTGATTGGCATCGGGGTCAAGAATTCCACTTCGGACCTGCTGATGGCGAGCTGCGACGAGTTCATCTTCTATGATGACCTGGTCGCGCAGAAACCGAAGCGGGCGAAGAAGAGCGGACGGAGTCGATCCAAGGCCTCCGCTGGCACCGGCAAGGAAGAGAAGAAGAAGAAGAGCGAGGAGCCCGTGCCGAAGGAGGATCCGGCCCAGGAGGCCATCGACCTGGTGCTCGAGACCGCCGAAGCCTTGCAGGCCGAACGTGGCGATCGCGGCCGGCTGTGGGGTTCGATGATCAAGCAGACCCTGAAGCGCCGCCGGCCGGGGTTCAACGAGTCCTTTTATGGTTTTGCGTCGTTCTCCGACCTGCTCGAGGAGGCGCAGTCGCGTGGCCAGCTCGGCTTGGAGATGGATGAGCGGTCCGGTGGCTATGTGGTTAGCACGCTGGACAAGGATTGATTTCCCGGGCCAGGGCGGCCAGCAGCAGTCCACGGAGCAGAGCTGTTCCGGCTTCATCGGGGTTACCGGGCAGAGGCCTCGTTGCGGTTGCCAAAGATCGGGACTCAGTCCACAGCCAGCTCGACTCGTTCTTCCAGGCAGCCGTAAGCGGTGGTGGTGAGCTTGATGATGGTGTGCAGTGGCATGTCGAGGTGAGGTGTCTGCTCGCGCGGAAGCTGTTTGAAGTATGCATACAGGGCGCGCAGCACGGCGCGGTGGCCTACCACCAGCACCGGCGTGGTATAGCCTTCGAGCTCGACGATCACCCGGTCGACTCGCTGAATGACGTCCTCGTACGACTCACCGCCCGGGTAGCGGTAGCGCAATTTGTCTCGTTTGCGTTCGGCATATTCATCAGGCCACCGAGCCTCGATCTGCCGGTACGAAAGACCGTCGCAGATCCCGGCGTCGATCTCGTCCAGTGCGCGCCAGGGTCCTGACTCGATACCAAGTGCGGCCGCGGTCATGATGGAGCGTTTGAGCGTGCTGGTCCAGACGTCCAGGTGTTCCAGGTCCGGCATGTTGTTGCGAACGTGCTCCGCCAGGCGCTGCGCGTACCCCTGACCGCGCTCGGAGAGGACGGAGTCGCCGCCGATCCGGCCTGCTTGATTGAAGATGCTCTCGCCGTGGCGTGTCAGCCAGATGGGACGCTCGGTCACCTGTACGTTGTTGAGGAACGAGACGATACGACCGAGAATCCAACCCCGCGCCTGGTGACTGGTAACCGTGCGGCCGCGGCCCTCGACACGGATGAAGATCCCCTCGTCCTGGCCGACGGTCTGGTAGACCTGCTCGTAATGCGCTATTCGCTTGCGAAAATCGGCCATCGCCTCCGCTGCGCCCATTCCGGAGTAGTCGGGGGAGGGAAGCTTGGCCGCGCGCACACTTTCCTCGACGACCGCTTCGTCGCGTTCCACCAGTTCGATGAACACCAGCTCGACGCCTGCCGCCTGGGTACGCATCCGCAGCTTTGCACGCCGTTCGCGGGTGGAATTGGTCGCATCGAATACCGCGAGTCGCCCACCTTCGGCGAGGAACGCGAACGCGTCGTCCAGCGTCTGGTCGGTCAACTGCTCGCGCAGCGCGAAGGCTTGGGTATTGCTTGCATCGAAGAACGAGTGTGGTTGACCGGCCCCGAGAAACCGGCGTCGGCGCTCACCGACGTTGAAGCTCCTGGTTGGATAGCCCAACCAGCTGAAGTAGCCGACGAGCTTGCGCGCGGTGTAGGTCTTGCCGCGTGCGGGCAGACCGACCATCGCCAGCAGATACTTGCGTCCGCGTCGTGAATGCTGGGCGTTCCATGACTCTTGCATATGCTGAGCCTCTCAATCCAACTGGAGGGAGCGGCCGCTTCAAGCGGGTGGTCGGCGGGGACCTGGAGCCTACCCGAACTCGAACGGTTGTCCCGTCGACTCGACTACCGCTGCCCACAAGTCACCTTCCCTGTCGACCTGTTTACGAAAGCGCGTGGCCAGCGACATGGGCACATGCACGAAGCTTCCATGCCACCGCCCTATCAGCATGTTGGTGTTGCCGGCGAGTGCGGCGTGCACCGCGTTGCGTGCCAGATTCCAGCAGTACACGCTATCCGAGGCGGAAGCTGGCACGCTTCGGATGTGATAGCTCGGGTCGATGTACTTCAGATTGATCGTGATGTTCTTGCCCTGAAAGTGGGTCTGTATCCTTTCGCGCAGGAGCCCACCGATGTCGGCCAGACGAACGTTGCCGCTGGCATCCCTGGCGGGTGATTCGTTGCCCCGGAAGAGTTCCTGACCCGCACCCTCCGCGACCACCACCACGGCGTGGCGCTGGGTCTGCAGCCGTTCTTCCAGGACGCTCAGCAAGCCACGCTCGCCATCCAGCCGAACGGGCACCTCCGGAATCAGCACGATGTCGACATCCGTGGATGCCAGCGCCGCGTAGCAGGCGATGAAACCCGAATGTCGTCCCATGAGCTTGACCAGGCCGATACCGTTTCTTGCCCCGGTGGCTTCGACATGCGCGCTGTGGATGACGTCGACCGCGGCGGAGAATGCGGTCTCGAACCCGAAGCTTCGATCGATGAAGTGGATATCGTTGTCGATGGTCTTTGGCACCCCGACCACGGCGATCGCGATCCGGCGTCGCTTGACCTCTTCGACGATGCTCATAGCGCCTCGAAACGTGCCGTCACCGCCGATGACGAACAGCACACCGACACCGAGTGCCTGTAGCTGGTCGACCATCAGTGACGGGTCCTGGTTGCCTCTCGACGATCCGAGCAGGGTCCCGCCTTTGTGGTGCGCCTCGGCGACGACCTCGGGCGTCAGCTGCAGTAATCCAATCTCCTGGTGTTGAGCCAATCCCTCGTAGCCATAGCGAAAGCCGATGATGCGCTGCACGCCGTAACCGCGCGACAGCTCGACGACGAGACCACGGACCACGTTGTTCAAGCCGGGACACAGCCCGCCACAGGTAACGATCCCACAGACCAATCTGGTCGGGTCGAAGTACAAGCTATCGCGGGGGCCGGCCAGCTCGAAGGATGGAAGGATCGTCGGCCCGAATCGGTCTTCGAGGACCTTCGACGTGTTGTCATTCAACAGCACGCGGTCGGCTCGGCCAACGTAGTGCAGCGCATGGTGTCCCAGGCGCTCGGCCAGGGGTGAGGCGTATTCACAGCGTCCGAGCGCCTCGATCTCGAGATCGTCGCTCGTGACACGGCTCATCCTCAGCTCTGGACTCAGACCCTGCATGTCACGATTGCCTCGAGTCGTTGGAAACGAATCGCTCGCTTCTCTTACATCTGTCGGAGCGGAAGTCCGCGTGCTGTTGCCTGGGTAGAGGTCGGGCATGCGATATCCGTGCCGATCCATGCGTGCCCATCGAACTTGGACCGTCTCTGCCGAGAGCGACGTCGGCTCGTGACCTTACGTTGGTTTCATCAGTGCATGCGCCACTTCGCGCAACGGACCTGGAGCATCGGTGAGTGAGCAACGACGGTGCGTTGCACCAGCATGGAGCGCAAGCTTGGAGATTGAATGGACAGGGCGCCCGCGGGCTAGCGGATACGGCTGTAGTCAAGCGGCCGCAGCAAGGTGCTGTGCACCTCGGCAACCAGTGGCAACCACCGGGCCTTGACCAGCTCCGCAAGCTCCGGGTCCTCGTCCTGCGCTTCACGCCAGCGCTGCCAGGCGGCCAGATCCGGAAAGTGTCTCAGCTCTACGCTGCGCATCGAGTAGCCGTTCGATGTGCCCTCACCGATGATCGTGTCGAACAGCCCGATCAAGCGGGAGCCATCGCGATCCAGGGCGTCCATCAGGTGCTCCTTGTAGAACGCGTGGTGGGCCGCCGTGGTCCCGGGCGCGAAGCGCAGGATACGTTGCTCAATCCAGCCACGGGGCTGGCCGCGCACGGCATCGATGGCAGGCCACCGGGTGGGCAGCTCGGGGGAAATGTCGGTGAGCATCAGCATCGAGGTGTCGACCTCGTCCAGATGGGGATAGAGGCGGGTCTGGCGGGCTTCGGACAGCGCGGTGTCCGCTCTGATCCGGCTCTGATGCTCCGCCCAGGCAGCCATGCTGTCGAACTGCCGGATCTGCCACACCGCGCTGCCGGCCTCGGAGCCTATGTAGACCTCGAAGGCACCGACAAGGACCGAGCCTGCGGCGTCAAGCTCGGACATCGTGGTCGACTGGAACTGGGCGTGACGCTTCTCCAACCTGCCGCTGCGGGCGATGACGATTCGATGCTGATAGATCATGAGTGGATGCTTCCGAGGCGGAGGTTGGTGAGCCCGGCCGCGATGCATGACCTCTGTCGTGAGGCAATCGGCGCCGGCTCGGGGGTTATCCGGATCTGCCCGGCAACTTTCGCATGGCTGCCTTCCAAGGCGGTGTCTGCCACTGTGGGTGCTGCCGCCAAGCGGCTTCGAGCGCCTTCTTCCAGCGCCGGTACGCCGAGATTGACGGTAGCAGGGGCGTGTGGCTGAGCTCGAAATGTATCCCGCTGATGGGATCGTCGAAGAACACGGCGTAGTAGCCGGGGGTGTAAACCGGATATTCCTCTGGTGAATCGGTGACGTGTACGCCATTGGCCAGCAGGAAGGTCTCGTAGAACCGATTCACCTCGGCCCGACTACGCGCCCACAGCGCGATGTGATGAATGCCGGGGCGCTGCTTCTCGGTATCCAGCCGGCTGCCGGTGGTTGCAGGCTGTATCCCGATATAGCTGTGAAAGAACGGGAAACGTGCCATGTAGTAGGTCGATCGGTAGCCGATGTCGAGCGTCCAGAAGCTCTTGTAGCCCAGCCAGCCGAACATCCGATCGAAGAACGCGATCGATGCCTCGTAGTCCAGGACCGAGAACTCGACGTGGTGAACACCTCTCCAGCGCATGGCGACTCGTCCTGTTCCTTCGTGTCAGACAGCCCGTGCCTGAATGATGGGAGCCGTAGAGATCGCTCAGGGCCAGAAGGTGAGAGGGCGGGCGGCGTCTTCACGGGATCGACGGCCATCCCTGAGCAACGCTATATGTGTCTGGTGCCGGCCCAGCCGCTCTCCATATAGCCAGCCTTGAGCACGCGTAGCGCCGAGGACAGGAACAGCACCAACAGGGCACTGGCGACAAGCACGTCCGGCCAGCCCGAGGCGAACAGCCAGACCAGTCCTGATGTCGCAATCACCGCCACACCCTCGACAACGTCGTTCCGCGAGCACTCCCAGACCGATGACATATTCACATCGCTGTGCCGGTAGGGTGTGAGCAAGGCAAGACAGACGCCGTTGGCGGCGAGATTGAGGATTGCGGCCATGCCCATGACCTCGAACAGCGGCGTCTCCGGATGCAGCAGCCGCCAACCGATCTGGATCGCGACACCGAAGGCCGCGCCCAGTATCAGCAAGCCCTTGAGCAATGCGACCCGGGCCTTTGCCTCGGTCGTGGCGGCGACCACCGCAAAGCTCACCGCATAGGTCAGCGCATCACCGAGATTGTCCAGCGCGCCCGACAGCAGGGCGGTCGAGCCACTCCACCGCCAGGCGAGGACCAGCATGACGAAGGTCGCCGCGTTGATCGCGAGCACCCAGGCCAGTACCCGGCGCTGGCGCGCGTCGAGCGCGTTCGTCGCGACCGTGGACTGACAACAACACTGGCTCATGCATGGCACTATGCCAGCGCTCAGGTTGTCTGTCAGCGGCCCATCGGTATCGTGCCGCCGGCCTTGGCGTCTACCGCTTCAGATAACCCGCTCGGTGTGCAGCCGCTCGATCTCCGCCTCGGCAAATCCCAGCTCGCGCATGATCTCGTCGGTATGCTCGCCCAGGGTAGGGGCGCGGCGTCTGATCGGGGTGGCTATGGTCGAGAACTCCATCGGCATGCGCGCCACCGGTGCCGGCCCCGACAGGCCCGGATAGTCGACCGGTTGCATGAACTGCTTGTGGACGATCTGCTCGTTCTCCAGCGCCTGCTGTGGACTCAATACCTCACCGCAGGGGATACGCGCCGCCTCCAGCGCCGCGACCGCCTCGGCGGTGCTGCGCTCGCGGGTCCAGGCACGCATCCGCTCGCTGATCTCGGCGCCGTTCCGACCGCGCAGATCGTCGGTCGCGAAGCGTGGCTCGCTCAGCCAGTGCGGCTCGCCCATCAGCCGCGCCCAACGCTCGTACAGCGGCTGGCCGACCACCTGAACGAGGATCCAGCCGTCCCGGGTCGGATAAGCATCCGAGGGTGCCGAGACCTGGCCACGGTTGCCGGTGCCGATCCGATCGATGCCGGTGAGCGCCTGCTCGATCAGGGTCGCGTTGGCGATCGACAGCGCCGAGGCCAGCAGACAACCCTCCACGTGCTGGCCCTCGCCGGTCTGCAGCTTGTGGATGATGGCGGCGAGCGTCGCCATCGCGTTCAGACTGCCGGTGGTGAAGTCTACGTAGGGGTGATAGTTCTTCATCGGCTCGTCGGCATGACCGGTCATGTGCATGTTGCTGGACATGGCCTGCGCCACACCGTCGAATCCGACCCGGGTGCCATAGGGGCCGGAGGAGCCGAAGGCGGTGCTGGTGGTGAGGATGATGTCGGGCTTGATGGCGCGCAGGCTCGGATAGTCCATGCCCATGCTCTGCAAGGTGTCCGGTGGCAGGTTTGCGATCACCACGTCGGCGCTGGCCACCAGGCGGCGCAGCACCTGCTGACCGTCCGGCTTGCGCGGATTCAGGGTGAAGCCGCGCTTGTTGCGATTGAGCTGCAGATAGCCGGCACCGATGCCGTCGTCGGAGACCGGCGCGGTGAAGCGATCCTCGCCGCCGTCGATCTTCTCCACCCGGATGACGTCAGCGCCCAGATCACCGAGCAACGCACCGCAGAACGGTCCCGCGATGTAGCGTCCGAAGTCGAGTACCCGTATGTCCTGCAAGATGCTCATCGCTGGTCTCCGGCGGATCCATGCGGGTGGATCCGACTTGCTGTAGAGGCGGGATGGTCACTGTCCAGGTCGTGCGCGCGAGCGTGCGCAACGCCCCATTATGCAGCAGATTGTCGGGCTACAATGCGGCGCCGAAACCTTGATCAAGCCGGCGTTTGCGGAACAGGAGCCCAGCCGATGACCATCCAACCCGGACAACCCCCGCTCAGCGGCATACGCGTGCTGGATTTCTCCCGCATCATCGCGGGCCCACTGTGCACCCAGCAGCTCGCCGACCTGGGCGCGGAGGTCATCAAGATCGAGAATCCGATCACCGGTGACGACACCCGCCGTTTGAGCGAGCCGGGCTTCGAGGGCCTGTCGCACTTCTTCCTGGCCTTCAACCGCAACAAGAAGAGCGTAGCCCTGGACATCCGCAAGCCAGAGGCGCAGAGCGTGATAGAGCAACTGGCCGCGAGCTGTGACGTGCTGGTGCAGAACTTCCGACCCGGGGTGATGGAGCGCTTCGGTCTCGGTCACGAGGCGATGCTCGAACGCCACCCCAGGCTCATCTATCTGTCGGTGTCGTCCTACGGCCAGAGCGGACCAATGGCGAGCCGACCCGGCTTCGATCCGGTGCTGCAGGCCGAATTCGGCTTGATGTCCATCACCGGTGAAGCGGATGGACCGCCTCTGCGTCATCCACTGTCTATCATCGATACCTTCACCGCGCTGCACGCGGTCGGCGCCATCACCGCGGCCTTGTACGCGCGCCGCGATACGGGTCTTGGCCAGCACATCGATCTGGCGCTGATGGATTCGGCGGTCGCGGCGCTTGGCAACGCCGGCCTGTACTACCTGTGTGGCGGTGGCCAGCCGCCACGTGCCGGTAACAGTCACATGACCTCCACCCCGACGACCTTGATGGATACCCAGGACGAGCCGATCTACATGGCGGTCAGCACCGACAAGCTGTATCGCCAGCTTTGCGAGGACGTGCTGGAGCGGCCGGACCTGGTCGAGGATCCACGTTTCAGGACCTCGGGCGACAGGCTTGCCAACCGACCCGAGCTGCTGGGCATCCTGCGTGGGATCTTCACCACCCGGCCGCGCGACTTCTGGCTGGCGCGCATGCGGCATCTGCCGGCCGGGGCCATGCGTAGCCTGGAGCAGGCGCTGGAGTCGGAAGAGGTGGCGCACCGCAAGATGGTCACCGAGGTCGAGCATCCGAGCGGGCACACGCTGCGTCTGCTCGGCTCGCCGCTGAAGCTGTCGGGCAATCCGATTCGGGAGCCGGAGGCGCCGCCAGCGCTCGGTCAGCACACCGAGCAGGTCCTGCGCGAGATGCTCGGTATGGCAACGGACGAGATCCAGGCGCTGCAGGCGCAGGGGATCATCAAGTGCGTCTGACCGGCGAATCGCCACTTCGAGTGCCACTTCGAGCGCGCGGCGGCGGATGCTTCAGCCGGACGGTCGCGCAGAGATCACCATCACCCCCAGCACGATCAGCAGCACCGCGGTCACCACACGTCGGTTCAGATTCGATTCGCGCAGGATGGTGGATCCGAACAGCAACACGAACAGCGGCTCGGCCGCGACCACCGGCGCCACCACCGACAGCGGGCCGAACTGCAGCGCGGCGTTGAGGGTGAACACGGCGCCGCCATAGAAGACGCCGGTGAGCACGAACCACAAGCTGCTCGGCGTACGCAGCGCACGGCGCACATTGGCGCTGCGGTTGACTGAGGCCATGCCCAGTGCGACCACGAAAGAGGTCGAATAGCACACCAGGCCGACGAAGTAGGGACTGGGCAGGATCTCCAGACCGATCTTGGTGACCAGCTGCGCGATGGTGCGGATCAGCGCTGCCAGCACGGGCAGGCACAAGGCCCAGAGCGGCCAGTCAATCTCGCCCACCAGCGGCTGCCGGCGCGAGTTGCGTCGTGCCAGGGCGATGACCCCGCCGACGATGGCCACGGTGCCGAACAACAGCGGCAGACCCACCTGCTCACCGAGCAGCAGCACCCCGAACAGCAGACCGAAGAACGGTGCCACCGAGGCCAGCGTGCTGCTGATGGTCGGGCCGAGGCGAGCGGTGCCGGCCATGGCCAGGTTCGACGACAGTGCCGGTCTGATGAGACCGATCAGCACGTACAGCCAGACCACGCTGGAGGTCCAGTAATGTGGCTCGAGCAACCACGGCGCAGCCAGCCAGTAGATGGCGGTCGAGGCGCCGATGGTGATGAGGGTACCACTGCGGGAGTCGACGGCCTGCAGACCCAGCCGGGTCAGTTGCGTGCCGAAACCAAACTGCAGGGCCGCCAGCAGGGCGAGCAGCGCGGCTATCCGATCGTCGTTCAAGTCATCGTCGCTCTGGCTCCGAGCCTGGCCGGTTCGCGTCAGGTTTCGAGGCGTTGTCCGATACCCGGTCGTTACGCCCTGTCATTTAGGGGTGGTGAGGCGTTGCTCTTTGTGGCATATCCACCCGCGAACGACAAGCACGAGAGTGACCGATCGGGATCTCGCCGAGCATGGCGCCGGATATCTCGTTGCATGTCTCATCGGGTCGGGCGCCACGCGTGGCGCGCGCCGGTCCCGATTCAACACAGGTATCGATCCCGACCATGAAGCGTGTTCTTCCCACGAGCGCCGGCGGTTTGCAGAACGGCGTACCGAACGGTCTGGTGCCCTCGAGCGTGATGCACGGCGTGCTCTGGACCGTGTTGGCCATGTCATGCATCGCGTTGGTCGACGGCCTGGCCAAGTACCTGGCGGTCGAGCTGAATGGCGTGCAGGTGGCCTGGGGCTATTTCACCAGCATGTTGATCTGTCTGCTGGGACTGCGGCTGGTACAGGGTAGACCACTGCGTACCCTGGGATACAGCAGCCGGCCGCGCCTGCAGCTGCTACGGGCCGCGTGTCTGGTCGGCTCGCTATCCTGTCTCTTTTATAGCTTGCGCTTCCTGCCGCTGGCCGAGGCGACCTGCATCAGCTTCACCTCGCCGCTGTTCATCGTCGCGCTTGCCGGTCCCGTGCTCGGCGAGCGGGTCGGGCTGGACCGCTGGCTCGCGGTCCTGGTTGGACTGTGCGGCGCCCTGCTCATCGTTCGACCGGGCACCGAGATCTTTCAATGGGCGGCGCTGCTACCGTTGCTTGGCGCGGTGTTCTTCGCGTTCTTCAACCTGGTGACGAAGCGGATCGGCGCCAGCGATCCGCTCGAGACGACCCTGTTCTACACCTTCGGCGGTGGCGCGCTGCTGCTGTGTCTGCCGCTGCCGTTCATCTGGCGCACGCCGGCCGGCCAGGCATGGCTGTTGATGCTGGCGAGCGGCGCGCTCGGCATGCTCGCACACCGCTCACTGGTGCGCGGTCTGAGCCTGGCGAACGCCTCGGTGCTGGCGCCGATCAACTACGTACGGCTGGTCTGGGCGACCGCGATCGGCTGGCTGGTCTTCGGTCAGGTGCCCGACAGCGCGGCACTCACCGGTGGCGCCGTGGTCATCGCCTCCGGGCTGTG
>JAGRHX010000349.1 GCA_020444775.1 Gammaproteobacteria bacterium | reverse complement strand
CCGCTTGAACTATATGACGCGCCGGTAAACCGCTTTGTCGCGGGCTTTCTCGGATCGCCCTCAATGGCCTTCATCGAGGGACAATTGCTCGTTGAGGGGAACGATGCGGTCGTGGAGCTTCATGAAGGGAGCAGGATCCCGGTGCGCAAGCCCGCCGGCCATAAGTCGAACTGTGCCGTGGAAATCGGCGTTCGTCCCGACAACCTGCTGTTCGGTGAGAATGGGCCGATCAAACTGTATGTGGAGGTCGTGGAGCCCACCGGGTCTGAGGTGCTGGTATACGGCCAGGTGGCAGGCCGGCCGATACGTTGTGCGTTCAGAGGTCGACCGGAGATTTCGGCAGGCGATATCCTGCATTTGAGTGCTACACCCGATACGATACACATCTTCGACCGCCAAAGCGGATTGCGCATTTGAACCAGCAAGTCGACATCATCACCCTCCTGAAGAGGAAGACGTCGGATGGAACTCCGGCGGAGCAACGGCTCGCGGCGGTCATTCTGGACGACGTGTCTTGGGCGGCGCGCAATTCGATCTCGGATCTCGCCAGGAAAGCCGAGGTCAGCGAACCCACGGTTTCACGCCTGACGGCCAGTCTCGGATTGAGCGGCACGAAGGAACTCAAGCTCGAGCTGGCGCAGGCTCTGGTTATCGGAGGCGCTTACCTCGCCGGCAAGGAGTACGCCGAACCAAACGAGGACGGCGACGCGTTGCAGTTCATCGCGAACTACGCCGCCAAGGCGATTCACGATTTTCAGTCTCAGGTAGAGCCAGCGCTCGTGGACGAGGTTGCCGGCCATATTGCCAGGGCCAAGCGCATTCAGCTTTTCGGTTCCGGCGGCATCTCCTCCGCCACCGTTCAGGAGATGGAGTTCCGGCTGTTCCGGCTCGGCCTCAACGTGGTCACTCAGGTCGAAGGGCGTATGCAGCGAATGACGGCCGCGCTGTCAGATACCGACACCGTTGCGATCGGGTTCTCACTTTCGGGAGGCGCGACGTCGGTCATCGATGCACTGTCGATTGCCCGGCAGTACGGCGCACGCACAATCGCGATTGCGCCCAGCGATACACAACTCGCCCGCATAGCAAACCACGTCATCCCATATCGATACATCGAGGACGGCCATGTCTATAAACCCAATTCATCACGCTTCGCGTTGATGGTTCTGGTCGATTGTCTGGCTTATCGCACAGCACAGATGCTCGGTCCGGAAGTGCTCGAAAACCTGAGACGCATCAAGCAGACGCTGACGATTTCCGACGCATATGACGCGTCGGTGCCGCTCGGCGACTGATCCGAAACACCATTCGAATTCACTGACCGTCCGCGCTGTTTGCGGAGGATGGCCCGTGCCGTGCGCGGGACAGCCGTGGATTCGCGTTCATCCATCTCAAATCAGCGGAGCCACTCACCATGCAAATTCCGGAACAACATCGGCAGCATTTCATTGGGGGTGCCTGGCGCGCGCCGGCATCAGGAACGTATCGTCCCGCCAAGTCTCCCGGAACGGGCGAAACGATTGGCGAGGTCGCGGAAGGCGACCGGCAGGACGCGGTTGCTGCGATCGAAGCCGCAAAAGCGGGGCAGGATGCACTCGCAGCCATGACACGGTGGCAGCGTGCCGACCTCTGCCATCGAGTTGCCGAGCGTATCGAGGCGCAAAAAGACTACCTCGCTTACATTCTTTCGCTCGAACAGGGCAAACCGCTCAAAAGCGAAGCCTACGGCGAGATTGAAGCCGCCGCGACGGGTTTTCGCGAGGCAGCGGAGCTGTTCAAATTCATGAACGGCGATTTCATCGCAGCTGAAACACCCGGCAAGCGGGTAATCAGCTACCGCGTCGCGCGCGGCATTTATGCTGTGGTGACGCCCTGGAACTTTCCGATCAACATCCCGGTCGAATATTTGGCGCCGTGCCTGGCGGCTGGCAACGCAGTGGTATGGGCGCCGGCTCCGACGACGTCGCTTTGCGCTTCGGCGCTCATGCAATGCATTGCCGAGGCCGGCCTGCCGGACGGGGCGGTCAATCTCGTTCACGGACCTGGCGCGGTGGTGGGCGACGAGTTCGTTTCCAACCCCGGCACTCACGGGATTGGTTTTACCGGCAGCCCTGCAACTGGAGCGAAGATCGCGCAGCGTGGCGCTGGTAAGCCAATGCTGTTGGAGTTAGGCGGTAACGGCCCGGTCATCGTCCTTGACGATGCCGACGTCGAGCGTGCTGCAGGTGCTGCCGCGGACGGTGCATTCTTTAATGCGGGTCAGGTCTGCGCAGCGACCGGACGTATCCTGTGCACGCGAAAGACCTATGAGGAGCTCGCCCATCACCTGACAGTTGCGGCGCGGGAACGCGTTGCGGGCGATCCGCTTCAATCTGAAACCACAGTCGGACCGCTTAACAACCAGGCAGTGCTCACAAAAGTGGAAGCGCATGTAGCCGACGGTCTGGCTCGTGGCGGCAAGCTGCTCGCCGGCGGCAGCAGGCGGCCCGAACTGGGCTCCGACCTGTTCTACGCGCCAACGGTTATCGCGGATCTGGGAGAAGATGCCGACCTTAATCGCGCCGAGACATTCGGACCGGTTGCCCCGATCATTGTCTGCAGGGATGAGGACGACCTTATTCGCGTCGCCAATGGCGCCGGACACGGCCTTGCCGCCGGCATCTTCTCGCGTGACCTCGCCAAGGCTTTCCGGTTTGCCGAAACCGTCCAGTCAGGGCTCGTCAACATCAATGGCCCCAGCCACTATTGGGAGCTTCATATTCCGTTTGGCGGCGCGTCCGGCAAGCAGAGCGGACTTGGCCGGCTGGGTGGACGGCACACTCTGGAGGCGGTCACAGACGTGAAGACGATCAGCTACGACCTTGGATGATCGCCGGACGGGCGATCATATCCGGGGTGTCAGTTCGCCGGCAGGAAGCCGACAAATGCCGCGATGTACCACCTGTCCGCGAGCTTCCTGCACATATAGGCGGTTTCCCAGTCGAGCCGCTCGACCGCGCCGTCGGCATATCTGACTTCGCCGTCAAAGTGTTTCAGGCACATGGCGAAGTCACCATTGATCTCGATCTTGCGCAGGCTCGACGCCGCGAAGTGGGCCTGCCTCAGCGTTGCGCGATCGGCGCGAACGGCACTTTTTCTGGCGAAGCCCAGCCAGTTTTCCTTGTACTGATCCAGCGAGTTGAACGCTGGCGACCATGCCTCGGGTTTGCGCGCTCCGTTGGCATCGATCCCGAAAAAAGCCGAGGGCAGGATGTCGGCGGCATGACGTTCCCAGTCGCAGTCGATGAAGGCCTCGATGTCGTCATGCACCAGCACCTTCCAAAGCGCTGCATGGTCCTCGTTGATGCCGGAGAACGGGTTGGCGTCGTCTGGGCTCGGCATCGGTTACATCCTTCGTCCGTCTGTGTCGAATATGTGGACATCCTGCGGGGCAACCGACACTGAAAGTGCGGCGCCCGGTTCGGGTGGATTGGCGTTGGCGGAACGAACGCAAAGTTCGGCTTCACCAGCGTCGCTCGCCAGCGTCAGATATGTGTCGGCGCCGGTGAATTCGCTGGAGAC
>JAGRHX010000348.1 GCA_020444775.1 Gammaproteobacteria bacterium | reverse complement strand
GGGGCGAGTCGGGGGCGAGTCGGGGCCGGAGGCGGGCTGTTGCCCCGCTGACCAATGCCCCCGTGCGTCGAGGCCGATGATAGGATGGTCCACGGTATGCAGCATGGATCGAGGTCCCGACTGGCGATGTCTTCAAACCCTGATGCGAAATCGCTCGAGCTGATCGAGCGGTTGGTGGCCTTCCCGACCGTCTCCAGGGATTCGAACCTGGAGCTCATCGATTTCGTCGGCGAGTATCTGGCCGGGCACGGCGTGCAGGCGCAGGTGGTGCCCAGCGCGTGTGGCCAGAAGGCGAATCTGTATGCCACGGTCGGGCCGAGCCGGGAGGGCGGCGTGGTGCTGTCCGGGCACACCGACGTGGTGCCGGTGGTCGGCCAGCCCTGGGACAGCGATCCCTTCCAGGTGGTGCGGCGAGACGGCCGCTTGTTCGGGCGTGGCACCGCCGACATGAAGAGCTTCTGCGCGGTCGCCCTGGCCCTGGTGCCCGAGATGCAGGCGGCGGGTCTGAGCCGCCCGATCCATTTCGCCTTCTCCTATGACGAGGAGGTTGGCTGTGTCGGCGCGCCGTCGATGATCCGGGCGATGAGCGGCGCCTTGCCGGCGTGTCGGGCGGTCATCGTCGGCGAGCCCACCGGGATGCGTCCGGTCAATGCCCACAAGGGCATGAAGGGATTCGATACCACCGTGACCGGTCATGAGGCGCACTCGGCGCAGACCCATCGTGGGGTGAGCGCGGTGATGAACGCCTCGCGCCTCATCGCCTTCCTGGGCGAGCTGGCGGAGCTGGCCCGGCAACGCGCCGCGAGCAGCGAGGTGGCGAAGCGCTTCACGCCGCCATACACCACAATCCACGTCGGTGTGGTGAACGGCGGCACCGCGCGCAACATCATCTCGCGCGAATGCAGCTTCAGCTGGGACATGCGCAACGTCCCGGACGACGACGCCGATTTCTACGTGCGTCGTTTCGAGCAGTTCTGCAACGAGCAGGTGTTACCGGCGATGCGGGCCGTGGCACCCCAGACCGGCATCCATACCGAGGTGGTGTTCGACGTGCCCGGTCTCGCGCCGGAGGCCGATGGCAGCGCCGAGGCGCTGGTGACTGCGTTGCTGGGCAGCAATGCGAGTGACGCGGTGTCGTACTGCACCGAGGCAGGCCAGTTCCAGTCGTCGGGCTTTTCCGCGATCATCTGCGGTCCGGGCTCGATCGACCAGGCACATCAGCCCAACGAGTACATCGAGCTGAGCCAGATCGCGGCCTGCGAGGCGTTCCTGCGTCAGGTGATCGAGCAACAGACCTGACTGTCGCGGCGGGCGGGGCCGGCGTGTTCAGACGCCGGGCAGGCGCGCCATCGACAGCCAGAAGGTCTCGATGGTGCGGATGATCTCGGCAAAAGCGGTGAAGTCGGCGGGCTTGGTGATGTAGCAGTTGGCGTTCAGTGAATAGGCGCTGATGATGTCCTCGTCGGAGGCGGAGGTGGTCAGCACGATCACCGGTGCACGGGTCAGCTCGGGCTCGGCCTGCAGCTCCTGCAGGAACTCCAGACCACCCATACGTGGCATGTTCAGATCCAACAGGATCAGATCCGGCTTGGGCGCGTTCGCGTGCTCTCCCTCGCGTCGCAAGAAGCGCAATCCTTCCACACCATCCCTGGCCACGTGCAGGTGCTTTTGTATGTCACCGCCTTGCATGGCGCGCTGCATGAGCCGCACATCGACGGGATCGTCCTCGACCAGCAGGATTTCTGCGCTTCGTCTCATCGGGTTATGAGTGCGGGAGACTTCAGTTCGGGTGATTGAGCCGGCCAGGCCACGGGCGCCGGCGGATGTGCGTCCATCGTTGCGTGACGCGCCGGACGTGACCGGCGCTCGGCGAAGCGATCGATTCTACGACCCGCCGACGATTCGAAGATCAGGAATCGGATGTCCAAGAATGCGAAACGCCATATTCGCATGCAGATTTAACAATTGACAGTATCGACCGTCAGGACGAAGCCTGTAAACGCATCTGCCGCGGCGCGGCGATCGATTCAGTGTCGAACTCCATCGACAAGGCTATGACGAAATGCGCGCCTGGCCGCTCGGGCTCGCTCGGTTGCAGCCAGATGCGTCCCTGATGCTGCTCGACGATCTTGCGACAGATCGCCAGACCGATACCGGTGCCGGCGTATTCCTCGCGACTGTGCAGGCGTTTGAACGGCTCGAAGATGCGCGACTCCTGACCGGCTTCGATGCCGATGCCGTTGTCGCGCAGATGGATCCACCACTCGTTGCCACGGGTCTCGAGGTCGACCTCGATCAACAACGGTCGCTCGGATCTGAACTTGCAGGCATTGCTGACAAGGTTCTCGAACAGCCGCAGCAGCTCGTGTCTGGATCCACGGATGGTCGGTAGCGGCCCCATGCGCAGCATGGGCGGTTCGTCCAGCGGTCGGGTCACGCCGTCGAAGGCCTGACGGATCAGCGGACCGAGGTTGATGGTCTCGCGCTCACGCTCCACCCGTCCGATTCGCGAGAACTCCAGCAGGTCGGTGATCAGCAGGCGCATACGCGCGGCGCCATCGACGATGATCTCGATGTACTCGCGTGCGGCGTCGTCGAGCTGCGGTCCGTAGTCCTCGGCGAGCAGACCGGCGAAGCTCGCCACCGAGCGCAGCGGGGTCTGCAGGTCGTGCGAGGCGACATAGGCGAACTGCTCGAGCTCGCGGTTGGACCGCTCGAGCTCCGCCTCGCGTTGCTTGAGCGCGGTGATGTCGGTGTAGACCACCGCGGTGCCGCCTTCCGGCGAGCGGGTCTCGCGCACCACCACCACCTCGCCGCGCGGGTTGACCAGCTCGAAGCGGCTGCCACCCGCGCGTCGATGCTGGCGCATGCGGCGCACGATGTAGGTCTCGAGATCGGCGTCCTCGCCGTGCCGCACGCGCTGTGGGGCAGCGCCACGAACCAAGGTCTCGAACGCCACGCCGCTGCGAATCAGCGGTTGCACGGCGGGCAGGACGGTCTCGAAGGCCTGATTCCACACGGCCAGGTGGTCGTCCGCGTCGAAGTAGGCGATCCCATCGTTGACCGTTTCCAATATGGTGCGCAGCTGGAGTTCGCGGGCCTTCAGCTCGGTGACATCGAGCAGGGTCTCGAGCGTGCCGCCGTCGGGCAGGGGGTAGGCGCGGACGATGTACACCGTGCCGTCGGCGGTCTCCTCGTAGCGATCTCCAGATGGCGCACGGTGATGGGCCATGCGCTCACGCACGAAGGTCTGGATGTCCTCCAGGTTGCCGGTCGGGACGTGACTGGGGGCGGTCGTCGACAGGAAGCGCTCGAAGGTGTCGCCGACCTCGACCCGTTCGGTCATCGCGTTGGTCAGGCGCAGGTATTCCTCGTTCACCACCCTCAGCCTGTCGCTGGCGCTCCACAGCGCGATACCGGTACCGGCGTTGTCGATGACCAGCTCGAGCTCACGCTCACGTTCGGCGATCCGATCGCGTTGCCGCTGTAGCTCGGTGATGTCGTGATAGGCCACCAGCGTGCCGCCGTCGTCCAGACGTGTCTCCTCGAGCAGATAGGTGTGACCGTCGGCGCGGTTCACGACGATGCGGCCGGCGCCGCGATGCAGCGCCAAGCGCCACTGCACGTAGCCCTCCGCCGACTCGGCCATGCCTTCCTCGGCGCGTAGACCCGCCACATTGCGCACCAGCGCTTCGAACTGCTCGCCGACCTGGACCTCGTGGTCGATGCCATCCAGGGCGACCGCCTGATACTCCCGGTTCCAGCGTACGATGCGGTCATCGCCGTCGTAGAGACCGATGGCCGTGCGGATGTTGTCGACGATGGAGCGCAGCTCGCGCTCGCGCCGGGCCAGGGTCTGCTGCTGCTCGCGCAGCGCGGTGATGTCGGTGAGGGTGATGATGGCGCCGCCGTTGGCCAGCGGAATCTGGTCGACCAGGTGCGCGCCGCCGTCCTCGCGCAGCCGCAGGATCGGGCGGTCATGGGTGAGTAGCGCCTCACGCCGGGACTGCAGGAACGCCTCAACCGAGGATTCGAGCCCCACCGCCACACGTCGTTCGGCATAATCTTGCAGGATCGATTCGAGATCGGTGCCGACGGTGAGTGAGCAAAGGTCCGAGCTGCCCATGTCCTCGAACAGCTCGTTCCACAGCTGTAGCCGGTGCTCATGATCGAGCAGCGCCACGCCGATGCCGACGTTGTCGAGGATCGAACGCAGGGCATCCTCACGCGCACGGATGTTGGTGATGTCGGTGGAGGTCTCGAGCACGCTGCCATCGGGCAGTCGCTTCTCGCGCAGCAGGAAGATCCGGCCATCGGCGCGTTGGCGTTCGATGTCACCACCCGGATTGCGATGCTGATCCAGGCGCACCTGCAGGAACTCCTCGGCCGTGTCGGCCTCGCCCAGGGTGTCCGTCCTGGCCCGGTAGTCGGCGAGGCGTCGGACCATGGACTCGAAAGAGAGTCCCGGCGTCAGCTCGACCGTGTTCGGCGGCATCAGCTCTTCGAACGGCCGGTTCCAGCTCACCAGCCGATCGTCGGCGCCCCACAGCGCGATGCCCTGCTCGATGTTGTCGATGATGTAACGCAGCAGCTCCTCGCTGCGTTCCAGCTCGGTCACGTCGCTCAGGATCTGCACCGTGCGACCGCTCTCGGTGCGCAGGTCGCGGACGATGATCCGTGCGCCATCGTTGCGGCGTAGATGCACGCCCTCGGCGCCGCGGGTGCCGCTGCGGTGCTGCTCCAGACGCAGCTGGATGAACGACTCGATGTCGTGGGCGAACTCGTTGTCGGTACGGTGCGGCGCCGCGGTGCGCAGCAGGGTCTCGAAGCTCAGACCGGCTTCGAGCAGGTGCGAGACCGGCGACTGCATGTCGGCATAGCGTTGGTTCCAAAGGACCAGATGGTCCTGCTCATCCCACAGCGCGATGCCATGGTCGACATGGTCGAGCATGAAGCTCTGCAGCTCGCTGATGTGCTCGAGCGCCGCGGCCTGGCGTCTGAGCTCGGTGGTCTCGGTGTAGACCGCGACGATGCCGTGCGGGAAGCGCTTCTCCCGGACCCAGAAGGTTCGCCCGTCCTCGCGCTTGTTCTCGTGTGGCTCGTCGCTCGGGTTGCGATGCGCCTCGACTCGGCTTGCGAGATACTCCTCGAGGGTCGCCGGGTCATGACCCCGGTCGATCAGCAGATGTCGAACCGTAGGTTCGTATCCGATACCTTTTTTCAGCAGCGGCGCCACGTGCGGGTACTGACGCTCGAAGCTCTCGTTCCAATAGGCGAGACGGTCTTCGTTGTCATAGATGAGGATGCCGTCCACCGATGTGTCGAGCACCGATTGCAGACGCGCCTCGCGTTCGTGCAGCCGGGTGATGTCGGTGTGGGTCTGGATGGTCGAGCCGTCGCTGAGCTTCACCTCGCGGACCGCGTAGGTGACGTCCTCATGCTGTCTGAGCAGCTCCTCGTTCGCCTCACGCCGTTGCCGCAGCCGTTGCTCGACGAATGCCTCGACGCTGTCGGCGTGACCCTCGGCGACCCGGCGCGGCGCGTTGGCCCGGACCAGCGTCTCGAAGGACATGCCACGCTCGAGTGGGTGGGGCCCGCTGAGCCGTTCGAACATCTCATTCCAGTAGACCAGCCGATCGTCCGGATCCCACAGCGCCAGCCCCTGACCGAAGTTGTCCATGATCTCGCGCAGCATCCGCTCGCGCGCGACCAGCGCCGAGCCACGGCTGCGCGCGATGTAGATGGCCACGGCGAGCAGGGCCGCGAGCAGGGTGCCGCCCGCGGCGACCAGCTGCGAGGTGCTGGACCCGGCGCGAAGCTGGGTCTGGTCGAGCGTCAGCTCGACATGCATCGAGGTGCCCCGCAGCGGCACCTGAGCAGCGGCCAGCAGCGTGGTCTTCGCCGCCGCGGGGTTCGAGCCGAGCATGTGGAAACGCTCGCCAGCCGATGTCAATGCCAGGCTCTGGGTGGATTCGGGCAGTGAGACGAGCAGGGTGCCGAGGATCCAGCTTTGGAATCGCATCTCAGCGATCACGTAGCCGAGAAAATCCAGGCCGTCGAACACCGGCACCACGATCACCAGCCCGTCGCTGTCGTCGAACAGCCGTGCTGGCATCGCCACCTGCACCTCGCTTTCCTTGCGCGACCGGGCCAGCAGGCCGGGGAAGGGTTCCAGCTCCAGAAGCTCCAGGCCGATGCGTCGCGACTGCAGGCGATCGCCGAGCTGCTCACGGATCACACTGGCACTGTCGACCCAGGCGATCGACGCATAGCCGGGCTGGTCGGCCATCAGATTGGCGGCGTCGCGCAGCCAGGCGTCGCGGGACAGACCGCCGAGATGGGCGGTGCGGTCGGCCATGCGTTGCAGGGCCGGGATCCGGGTGTTGAAGTCGCGGTTGAGCAGGTCCGCGAGCCTGTTGACGCGCGCCTGTGCCAGGCTGCGTAGCTGTTGTTGCTCACGTTGCTCGAGCTGCAGGGCGAGCAGGATGGTCCCGACGACCACCAGCAGGCCGACAGCGATGGGCAGCGCCAGACGACCGAGGCGGCCGAACGGCTTCATGACAGGGATGGGTGGACTACGTTCGGCATCGAAACTGTTATGACCGCGCCGTCAGGCGTCTCGCGCTAACCGTCGTTGCCGTGGCCCCGGTGCCGCGAGCCGAGTTCACCGAGACCACGCCGCGCCGGGAAGAAGTCCCGGCCTGGAACTGCGCTCTTAGTACGGCAGGCCCTGGCGGATCTTGAGCCCGGCGGATCTCGAGCCCGGCGGATCTTGAGCCTGGTCCCGATCAGCGCCCGGCCGGCAGGGTCAGCATGCCGGTCCAGAACATCAGCTCACCGCCGGTGTCCACGTCGTAGCGGCGTCGCAGCTCGAGCCGGCCGTCGTCGGCGACCCGATAGAGCAGCAAGGCGGCGGGTACCAGCTCGATCCCGGTCGCGGCCGAGCCGACCGGGATCGGCTCGATGGTGGCGGCGATCAACAGCCGTCCGTCGGGGTGCAGGGAGAAGGTGCGGACGTGGATGCTGCCGCTGGCGATGTGCTGCAGCACCTGCGGTCGACCGCTCTCGGGGTCGATGCGGTAGACCGCCAGATTGTCCTGGCCGCCGTCGCGCGCGACCGGCCAGCCGCCGTCGCGGCGCAGCCGGGCAGTGCGGTTGGCCTGATAGACCAGCCCCGGGTCACGCGGGTGCACGTGGATGGCGCTGGCGAGCTGCTGGGTCGGCAGGCCGGCGCTGCTGTTGGGATGACCGCCGACCGGGTCCGCTGAGTCGTCCAGCGAGCTGATGACGTGCGCGGGCCGCTCGCCCAGCTGCTCACCATCCAGCGGCCAGACCTGTAGCTGGTTCTGCCGCTCTACCGACACGTAGACGAAACGGCCCGCCGGATCGAGGTCCAGATGGCGCGGCCCGAAGCCGTAGCCACGGCCGTCTCCCGGCGCCAGCGAGGCCCGGTCCCGCAGCCGCCCCTGGTCGAAATCGTAGACCTTGAGGGCGCCGGGATCCTCGGCACGCGCGTCGCTGGCGTCGTTGCCGCGGGTCACCAACAGCACGCTGGCCCCGGACGCGGTGACTATCACCTGGTGGGCGTAGATGCCGGTGTCCAGCGCGTCCTGCTCGATCGCCTCGCCGAGTTGTCCGTCGGCGTCGATGGCGTGCACACCCAGGCTGCTCGGCTGGTTGTAGGCGCTGATGAGATAACGCCCGGAGGGGTGCACGGTGCAGTGGATCGGCCGGTGCGGCAGGCGCCGGGTCGAACCGAGCTCACGCAGCGTGCCGTCGCTAGCGTCGATCTCGAGCGCCAGCGCGACGTGCTGGTTGCCGTTGCGGCCCGGGCCGCCGTCGCTGCAGACCACGTAGACGATGGGCAGGCTCGGATGTGGCCAGGCGTACTGCACGCCGCACGGCAGGCTGATGCTGCCGGTACGGGTCAGCGACGCGCCGTCGGTGTCGATGACATGGCTGTGCAGCTCGGCACCGATCGCTGCATAGAAGAAGGTCGGACCGCTCATGCCGGATATCCCTCGTGTGGTGTTCCTCTCGTGTGCCCTTCCAATGCCTCAGGCAATCCACTCCGAGACCGGCGCATTGGCCTCGGGCAACGGCTGGCAGACGACGTCGACCAGCGCGGGTCCATCGCTTTGCAGCGCCTCGCGCAGCGTCGGCTCGAGCGCGGCTGGCGCTTCCACCCGCCAGGCGTCGATGCCATAGGCCCGTGCCACCGCGGCGTGGTCGGTGGGCGAGAAGTCCACCGAGTAATAGCGCCCGCCAAAGCTGGCCTTCTGCCCGGCCTTGATCCAGCCGAACATGCTGTTGGAGATGACGATCAGCTTGACCGGCAGCGACAGCCGCTTGATGGTCTCCAGCTCACCCACCGCCATGCCGAAGCTACCGTCGCCCATGACCCCCAGCACGGTCTTGTCGGGTCGTCCGAAGTGAGCGCCTACCGCGGCGGCGAGCGAGAAGCCGAGCGCGCCATGGGCCCGGTTGGCGATGAAATGGCGACCGGCCAGCGGCCACCGGTAATAACCCGAGAAGTAGGGACCGGGGGTGCCGGGATCGGCGGCCACCACGGCGTCCTCGGGCAGCAGACGCTGCAGCGTGGCGATCAGCCGCTCGGGTTTGATCGGCGCTTCGTCGGCGGCGGCGAGCCGGTCGAATATCGCGTATTTCTCGGCCAGCGCGCTGGCCACCCGGCGCGCCGCGGCGCCGCCAGGCCGCGCACGCACGCTGGCGGCGAGCGCCTGCAACGCAAGCTTCGCATCGCCGACCAGCGCCGCGTCCGGCCGGTAGCTCGCGCCGATGACGCCCGGGTCGATGTCCAGATGGACGATGCGTTGCTTGCCCGGCGCCGGGAAGCGCCAGCGCTCGGTGGTCACCGAGCCGGCCCGGCAGCCGATGAAGAGGACGACAT
>JAGRHX010000347.1 GCA_020444775.1 Gammaproteobacteria bacterium | reverse complement strand
CTCGACGACGGAAGGCATGATTCCACGATTCTGCATCTGATCCAATGCGTGACCGGAGAAATCGCGACCATTTATCGTAGTGGCTTCGTTTCGTACCGTTTGGTACGGCGCGTTTTTGAGTTCAAACCCTTTGCTACCCTTGAAGCCAGTTGCCGCGCCCTTCGCGCCCGCAGAAGCCTCAGAAGTGGCACCCCGACTGCCCGCACCGAACCTGATGGGCGTCATAGCCAGCCCCACCGCGGCTACCCCTCGCAGATCGTTGGCAACTTGCTGCTCAATCGGGTTGTCGATGGTCACTGGGGTCCCGACCCGACCAAACGAGCCATCCGGGCTGTGGGTGAACTGCTCCAGCCAGGAAGCCCCACCGTTGATCACATCCGATCCAAAATTCAGGACCGACGCCTTGGCGCCGGTCCCGATGGTGGCAAAGGTGTCTTGTACCAACGGGTTGCCGAAGTACTCGCTAATGCTGTTTGCCGCATTGCTCACCAACAACCCGCTGGGGTCATTGAACAACATCGGGTTCCCACCCGCATACGCATACGGGTTGATTCCACCCCGCAACCCAATCGGGTCCCGACTGATGAACTGACCCAAGCCCGGGTGGTAGTACCTGGCGCGATAGAACAACAGCCCCGAGGCATCCGGCTCACGCCCGGTGTAGCCGTAGGTCGGTATTGCGCCCGTCGAGGCGATGACGTTGCCCCAGGCGTCGTAGCGCTGCGTAACAAGGCTGTCGACGTGGGTCCACACCTCGACCTCGGTCAGGCTCACCACGTTGTCGTTGACGGTGTTGCCGTTGCTGGCATCGTCCACCGGGACGATGCGCACCTTGGTCGTGGTCACCGGCGCGAAGCTGATGTGGCGGATGTGATTATTGTTGCCGCTCACCGTCGCCACCGTGCTCCAGGCGCTGCCGGTCCACACCTGTACGGTGTAGCGGGCGGTGTCGAAGGCGTTTCCGATCGCCCAGGCGCTGGCCCCGTTCGGCGTCGGGTTGTTGGTGGTGCCGGGATTGCCGATGAGCACCACCTCACTGATGGTGCGGCTGCCGGCCAGGGTGACGTCGAGCCGGCTGCCCGAGGTGGCGGTCCAGTGGCCACCGTTGGCGGAGCGGTCGGCGTCCTTCAGTGCGGTGACGTCGCTGGGGATACCGCCGACGGTGAAACCGCCGCCGCTGGTCTGAGCGAGGCTCACGCCGACTTCTGCAACGAGGTTTCTCGGCTCCTGGTCCTGCCCGTACAAGGCCGTGACGCTGCCGACGCCGTCCTGTGCGTAGTAGCGCGCGACGGCGTCGCTGCTACCGCTGTTGCCGGTCAGGCGCATCAGCGGCTGATCGATGCCGCCCTGCACATAGACGGCGCTCGGGTCGGCACTGGCGCTGTCGCTCCATTCAGCGACGATGGTGTCGCCGTCATACTGGTAGGCCGTCGTCGCGCCGCCGCTGGTCTTGGCGAGCCTTCGGCCCGCATTGTCATAGGCATAGGCCTCACTCAACGTGGCGCTACCGGCCTGTGCGAGGGCGACCAGCTGGTCGAGGCCGTTCCAGGTCAGGGTCGTCGTCTGGCTGCCGGAGCCCGAGGCCATGCAGTCCTCAGCGCTGCCGCTGACACTTCCGACGCCGGCCTCGCAGAGCTTCTTCAAGTTGCCGTTGTCGTCGTAGCGCAGCAGCGCTGTGAGCGCGCTGCCGCCCGCGGTCTGCTGCACCTGGGTGAGCTGGTGTGCGGCATCGAAGCTCGAGGTCCAGCTCTGCGTGACCGGCGTGCCGATGCTGCGGCTCAGCCGGTTGCCGAACAGGTCGTAGCCATAGGATTCGTCCTCGGCGGCATTGCCGTTGGTCGCCGTCGCGAGGCGGTCCAGGCTGTCGTAGCCGTAGAGCTTCACCTCGGTGCTGCCGGCCAGCGTGTCCTCGGCGCTGGCGCGGTTGCCCCAGACGTCGTAGGCGTACGCGTGCCGGGTGAGCTCGGTGCTACCGGCCAGGTGCTCGATGCTGTCGAGGCTGCCCTCGGGTAGCCAGGCGTAGCGGCTGGTCAGCGTGTTGCCGAAGGTCTTCTCGACCAGCCGGCCGCCGGGGTCCATGCCGAAGCCGATGGTCTGGCCGTTCGGAGCGACGATGGCCGCGGGGCGGCCGACGGCGTCGTACTTGTAATCCCACTGGTGGGTGACGGTGCCGGCGTCGTCCATGAGCGTGAGCGTCGAGAGCCGGCCACCGGGCGTCCATCGATAACCCAGGCTCTCGTTGCCGCGCGAGTCGGTGATGCTGGCCAGCCGATGGGCCGCGTCGTAAGCGTAGTCGTACGCGACGATGAGGTTGCCACTACCGTCACGGGTCTCGGCTCGCATTACCTGACCGAGCGCGTTGCGAGCATAGGTGACGGTCTGTCCGAGGGCTCCAGCGCCCGGAACCGTGCGGGACTGGAGCTGGCCGTTGAGGTCAGGATCGTAGGTGAAAATCGTCTCGGTCGCGGCGGTAGCCTGCTCCGGAGTCTGGCTCGACGTGAGATTGCCGTGCAGATCGTAGCCGTAGGTCCACGTGCGGCCCAATGCATCGGTCTTGCTGAGCAACTGGCCGAAGTCGTCCCAGGATTGCGTCAGTTGCAACTCGGGGCTATCCGGACAGGCCCTGCTCGTCGTGTCGGTGGTCGGGCCGGCCGCAATCTGGGTCAGGTTGGAAAGCGTGTCGTAGTCGTAGCAGATCTGCAGGCGCTCGCCCGCGTCATCCGGCTCACCGACAGTCCGCACCAGGCGCCCGACCTCGTCAAAGAAGCGGAAGGACTCCCGCGTACTGCTACCGTCGCCCGCGATGCGCCGGCTGCGAACGACATTGCCTTCGGCGTCGTAGTCGAGCTCTCTGCTCCGCCCCACCGGCTGGCCGGGGATCGCGGGCTCGGTGGTACCTCTCAGACGACCGTCGAAGATGAAGCCGCCACCGCTCGCGCCCCAGTAGCGGTAGCTCACGGTATTGCCGTTGGGATCGGTGATGGCCAACGGCCGGCCCAGGCTGTCGACCTGGCTGAATACCCGATTGCCTTCCTGGTCGAACGCGGCGGTGACGCGGTTGTTCGGGTCGTACTCGAGGCCAATCGTGAAGTTGTCCGGCGAGGTGCGTGAGACGAGGTTGCCTGCCTCGTCATAGGTCATCGTCGTACGGTTGCCGGCGTAATCGAGCAGCGCGATCGACCTATCCTGTTCGTCCAGCTGCACCGCCGCGCTGTCCACTCGCGCACCACCGCCGATGGTTTCGGTCTCGACGAGATTGCCGTTCGGGTCGTAGACCAGCCGCTGCGTATTGCCGAGGCTGTCGAGCATCGAGGTGGCACGGTCCAGCGCGTCATAGCTGAAGGCGGTCGCGTACCAGCGATCGTCGACACCGCTGGTGAGGCGATTCAGGCTGTCGTATGTGAACGTCGGGGTGGTCTCGTTGACCATCGTGCCGTTGCGATTGCCGGCGCGGGTCAAGCTGACGACATTGAGTCGGTTGCCGTCCCAGTTCCGGGTGACGCTTGGCCCGGTACCGGTGACGAAGTCCTTCACGCGGATCGACCTGGTCGGATTGCCGACGCTGTCATACGCGATGCGGATCCACGTGACGATGTCCGCGGCGGCAGGCTGCACGCCGGCGGTGCCGGCAACACCCTCGCGCAAGCCGATGCGGTCGGTGAGGTTGCCGTTCACGTCGTAGCCGAGCCAGGTCCAGTTGCCGCGCGCGTCCTTGATCCGCTGCGGTTCCGCATAGCTGTTGTAGTCGCGAAACTCCAGCACGTTGCCCGAGGGCAGCGTCTGTGTCTCGATCAGATTCTGACCGTTGTAGGTCCAGCTCGTCGTGCGGCCGACGGAGTCGGTTTCGGTCAAGCGGTTGTATGGATTGACCGGGTCATAGGTATAGGTGCGCCTGGCGCCGTTCTCCTCGATGACGCTAATGGGGTTGCCGTAGCCGTCGAAGGTCGTGCGATGCTCGAAACCGCGCTCGTTCACGGACCAGCTTTCTCGCCGGAACAGGTTGTAATGAAACGTGATGGCGCCGGCGCTGATTGGATTGCCGTTGGTATCGAAGGGCGTGTGCCGAAACACCTGGCCGCCGCTGTAATACTCGAACGCCATGCCATTGCCGCGCGGTAGGGTGTGGCGCTCGAGACGGTGGTCGAGTTTCACGCCGTCGGCGGCGCTGTAGTACGTGTAACCATGCTGCTGGCCGAGCGCGTCGGTGACCAGATTCAGGTTGTCGTTGCCATCGGTGAGAGCGTAGTGCACGGTGCGGCCGCTGTAGTCGCTGACCTTGCTCAGGTGATTGCCGTCCCACATGAAGCTCAGCACGGTGCGGCCGAGATCGTCGCTGACGCTCGCGAGCCGAGTGCCGGCGTAGTTGAGCGTCAGCGTATTGCCGTTGCGGTCGGTGATGGACAGCAGCCGCGCGGTCACGGCGCTGCCGGACGATGGCGTGATGTTCGGGCCGGTGGTCGATGCAAACAGGTAGACGAGCCCGTTGCGTTCACGGATGCGGTACTTGCCGTCGTCGGCGCCGCCCAGGACGCGGGTGAACTCGACGTGGACGCCAGCGGCGTTGGTCAGGGTCGCGCCCTTGCTGATGTCGCCGTTGCCATGGCTCGCCGTGGAGAAATAGCGCTCACCGCCAGAGCCGTTCACCCACCCAACCTTCGCGACACCGCCTTCGACGCCATACAGCTTTACCTGGTGGTTGAAGCTGTGCGTCCAGCCGTGACCAAGCGGTCCATTCTGCGGATCGCCACTGTTGTACCAGCGCGCAAAGGTGATGTTCAGGCCGCGGCCCCGGATCGTCAGATCCGTCTCGCCATCGGTCAGGTTGCCGGTGCGCATGTTCACCGGGTCGCCCAGCCAGGTGGCGAGGCTGTTGCTGCCCTGGCTGCCGCTGGCCAGCGTGGTCAGCTGGCCGAGGCCGTCGCCGGACAGGGTCTGGAATGACGGTGCGTTGGGATTGACATCGAACAGCGACGGCAATTCGGCGCTGTTGATGAGCGGGAAGCCGCCGGAGATGGCACCATTGATCAGGGCGCCATAGGCGCCTGTGCCGGGGTTCTCGCTCATGTACACAGCGCCGCGCTGCGTATTCCGGCCCAATCTGGACAGCGGATCCGGTCGAAACTGGACAGCGAATCCAGCCGAATCTGGACACCGATTCCGGTGGAATCTGGACAGTGATTCCAGTGGAATCTGATCACTTTCGGCCCCTGCACCGGAATGGTGTACGGGGTTGTTGATGAGGAGCGAGAGCGACGCGGGATAGCCCCGGTCCGTGGCACCTTCGCGGCATTTTGCCGGGGAGAGGGCCATGGCCAACAAGAGGTTATCCATGCGCAAGATTCGAGACGTGCTGCGCCTGTCGCAGCTGGGAGGCCTGAGCCAACGGGCGATCGCGCGAAGTCTGAAGGTCTCGCCCACGACGGTGGGGGAGTGCCTGCACCGAGCTGCGGCGGCCGGTCTGTCCTGGGAGCAACTCCAAGCCCTGGACGACGCCGCAGTGGAGCGCCGGCTCTACCCCGGCGAGGGGCGCCGCGCTCAGGCCCGCCCGCAGCCGGACTGGGCCACGGTGCACCGCGAGTTGCGGCGCAAGGGCGTCACGCTGGCGCTGCTGTGGGAGGAGTACAAGGCCACTCACCCCGACGGGCTGCAATACAGCTGGTTCTGTGACCGCTACCGGGCCTGGTCCGTGCGCCTGGATGTGGTCATGCGCCAGGAGCACCAGGCCGGGGAGAAGCTGTTCGTCGATTACGCCGGGCACACCGCGGCGGTCATCGACCGCGCCACCGGCGAGGTGCGTGAGGCGCAGATTTTCGTTGCCACTCTGGGCGCCTCGTCGTACACCTACGCCGAGGCGACCTGGACCCAGAGCCTGGCCGACTGGACCGGCGCCCACGTGCGGGCGTTTCGCTTCTTCGGGGGCGTGCCTGAGGTGGTCGTGCCCGACAACCTCAGGAGTGCGGTCAGCCGGGCGTGCCGCTACGACCCGGACACCAACCCCACCTACGACGACCTGGCTCGCCACTACGACGTGGCGGTGATCCCGGCACGTGCCGGGCGCCCCCGCGACAAGGCCAAGGTCGAGGTGGCCGTGCAAGTGGTCGAGCGCTGGATCCTGGCCGCGCTGCGCAAGCGCACCTTCTTCTCGCTGGCCGATCTCAACGCAGCGATCGCTGAGTTGCTCGAACGGCTCAACAACCGCCCCTTCCGCAAGTTGCCCGGCTCCAGGCGCAGCTTGTTCGAGCAACTCGACGCGCCGGCGTTGCGCGCGTTGCCGGCCACGCCCTACGTGTTCAGCCAGTGGAAGGCCGTGCGCGTGCACATCGACTACCATGTCGAGTTCGAGGGGCACTACTACTCGGTGCCTCACCGCCTCGCCCGCAAACAGCTGATGCTGCGCTACACCGCCAACACCGTGGAACTGCTGCACCACGGGGAGCGCATCGCCAGCCACGCGCGCTCCACCTTCAAGGGGCGCCACACAACCGTCGCCGAGCACATGCCCCCAGCTCACCGCTCCATGGGCGAGTGGACTCCACAGCGCCTGACTCGATGGGCCCAGTCCATCGGACCGGCGACCGGTGCGCTGATCGCTACTGTGCTTGGTGAGCGCAAGCACCCACAGCAAGCCTACCGCGCCTGCCTGGGGATCCTGCGCCTGGGCAAGAGCTACGGCGAGGCGCGACTGGAAGTGGCCTGCCAACGCGCCCTGACCCTCGGCTCCCATCGCTACCGCAGTGTCGAGTCCATCCTGCGTCACCGCCTCGACCAGCAATCCGAGCTCATCCAGGCCGATACCGCCGTGCCGATCGAGCACGACAACATCCGCGGCGCCGACTACTACCACTGACCTCGAGGACAATCTCCATGCTCAATCACCCGACCCTGCACAAGCTCCAGGCCATGAAGTTCTTCGGCATGGCTCGGGCCTTCGAAGAACAACTCGGCAGCACCGAGACTGACGCCTTGGACTTCGAGGAGCGCTTCGCCCTGCTCGTCGACCGCGAATGGACCACCCGCTACGACCGACAGCTCACCAATCGGCTGCGCCGCGCGAAGCTGCGCCACAATGCCTGCTTCGAGGACATCGACTACCGCCACCGCCGCGGTCTGGACAAAAAGCTCGTCGCCTCATTCGCCTCTTGCCAGTGGATCCGCGAGCACCTCAACATCCTCATCACCGGACCCAGCGGGATCGGCAAGTCCTGGCTTGCCTGCGCCTTCGCCCACCAAGCCTGCCGAGAGCACCACAGCGCCCTGTACCTGCGCGTCCCGCGCCTGCTACATGAGCTCGACATCAGCCGCGCCGATGGTCGCTACGCCAAGCTCCTGACCAGCTTGGCCAAGACCGAGGTCCTCATCCTCGATGACTGGGGCCTCGCGCCCCTGAGTGCCCAGCACCGACATGACCTGCTCGAAATCATCGAGGAACGCCATGCCCGGCGCTCCACGATAGTCACCAGCCAGCTGCCCATCGACAAATGGCACGACTACCTCGCCGACCCTACACTCGCTGACGCGATCCTCGACCGCCTCGTGCACTGTGCCTACACGCTCAAGCTCAAAGGAGAATCCATCCGCAAGAACGTTCCACCGTTGACCCATACTGGACACTCGTCCTCATAATCCAAACCCCGCGTCGCTTCGCTCCGACACCTGACCAGATTGCCCGGAACCGATGTCCACATTCGAACCGGAACCACTGTCCAGATTCACTGGAATGCGCA
>JAGRHX010000346.1 GCA_020444775.1 Gammaproteobacteria bacterium | reverse complement strand
CGGCGGTCTCCTCGACCTTGCGCCGGCTCATGCAATAGACGATTCCGGCGTCGCCCTGGTGGGCCTCGCGCAGGAAACGCAGCAGTTGCTGGCGCGCGTTCTGCTTCGGCTGCACGGCATAGGCGATGTTCGGCCGGTCGAACCCGCTGATGAAGACCTGCGCGCCGTCCAGCGCCAGACGTTCGACGATCTCACGTCGAGTCGCCGCATCGGCGGTGGCGGTGAGCGCGATGCGCGGAACCTCGGGGAAACGTCCGGCCAGCGCCGACAGGGCCAGATACTCCGGTCGGAAATCGTGCCCCCACTGCGATACACAGTGCGCCTCGTCGATCGCAATGAGCGCGATCGGCGCACGCTCCAGCAGATCCAGCGTACGCTCGGTCATGAGCCGCTCGGGGGCCATGTAGACCAGATCCAGCTCACCCGCGAGCAGCGCCCGCTCGACGGCCGCGGCCTCACCCGGCGTCAGACTGGAGTTGAGCGCGGCGGCGGCCACCCCGGCCTGACGCAGGGCGGCGACCTGGTCCTGCATCAAGGCAATGAGCGGCGACACCACCAGACCCGCGCCGGCGCGCACGATCGAGGGGATCTGGTAGCACAGCGACTTACCACCGCCGGTCGGCATCAGCACCAGGCTGTCCTGGCCTTGCACGGTGCGATCTATGATCTCCGCTTGCTGGCCGCGGAACGACTCGTAGCCGAAGACCCGGCGCAGAACCTCGATGGCGGTCTCGTTCATACGACGATTGTGCGTTGGCGACATGCGGGTGTCACGCCTACGGCCAGCGTCCGGGGCGCGGCGCACGACCCGCCTACGCTCCTTGGGACGACGGTCGTAGCGCCTAGAAATTCAACGAGATATCACGATGCACGGCGGTGCATGAAGCAATCTCTATGGCCTGCTCTCGCGGTAGCCGGCGCTGCTGGCGTACACCGATGGTGTCACGAATCGCCACCTCGTATTCGCGCAGTCCGGCAAGCAGAGCGCCGCTGGCGGCGCTGCGCCACTGCCGTTCGGTCTCATAACGCTCCAGACCTTCTTGCATCGACTTCACCGCGCGCTCCAGGTCGGGCCGGTCGCCTCGCAGCTCACGCCGTGCCCGCGACAGCCGCGAGCGTATCCGGCTGGTGCCCTCCAGGGCTCCGATCTCGTCGGACAGCGCATCCAGACGCGCCGACGCAGCCTGCGGGTCCAGGCCGGGCAACTCCCGGGCCAGACGCTCGAACTCGGGTTGCAGAGCCGCCAGCGCCGCGGCGTCGTCGAGCAATGCAATCAGCTCGGCGACCGGCGTATAGGCCTGGTCGACGTTGGCACGGTACTGCCGTCTGGCCTTGACCTCCGCGGTGGTCAGCGCCGAGAAGGCCTTGCTGGTCTGCGCCCAGTCGGATGGCACCGCGCCCCGTAGCGTCTCGATCTGGGATTCGATCGCGACCGCGCGCTCCTCCAGCACACTCTTGCTCCCGGTCTCCGCGTCCGGATTGCGTGACAGTCTGTCCAACCTCTGGCGAGTCTCGGCCAGCTCGGTCTGCAGACGACGGATCTGCCCTTCCAGGAACCGCACCTCGCGATGCAACGGTTTGTACGCGTCCATCCGCGCCACCACCGCGGCGTCGGCCGAGCGCACCTCGTCCACGAGTTCGAAGGTCCTGGCGGCGCTCGCCAGACTCGCCTCCAGGTCACGCCGTTCCTTGTCCGGGAGCACGCTCAAATCCAGGGTCCCGGCCCTGGCGATGGCAGCGCGTAGCCGATCGCCTTCGGTGTCGTAGCGAGCAAACACCTGGGTCTCCAGGCAGTGCTGCAGACGCGGGTTGATCGGTGGCGGCGCGGTCTCCGAGGTCAGCGAGACCCGGTTGGGCAGATAGTTCACGAGCGGCGGATTCAGACCGACGATGACCAGTGCCAGCAGCTGCAGGCTGATGAAGGCGATGACACCCTTGTACATCTGGATGGTCTTGACCGACGGTGGCGCAACGCCACGCAGATAGAAGAGCGCGAAGCCGAACGGCGGGGT
>JAGRHX010000345.1 GCA_020444775.1 Gammaproteobacteria bacterium | reverse complement strand
AGCGGGTACACCATGTATAGCAGATAGGCGAGTATCAGCATCATTACGACGACCACACCGAGTCCGCCGCCGGAGATGCAGAGTGCCGCAAGTCGCTCGGAGCGTCGGCGCGCGCGCCAGCGCCGCTCCTGCGAGGTTCGGAGGGTTGTCCACATGAAAGACTTGGCGGAGCTCGGGCAGGCTGGTCGAATCAGTCCGGGCAGGCGCCGGGCCAGCCGGCTGTCACGCCCGCCGCATGCCTGCCCCGCGCTTGCCCGGAGCGACCACGTTCACTCATCCAGGATCGTCGCGCGTTGCTTGCTCACTACCCCGGCCGGCAGCGGAATGTACCCATCCTTGGCGACCAGGGCCTGGCCGGCGCGTGACAGGACCATGTCGATGAACTCACGCTCAAGCGGCGCCAGTGGCTTGTTCGGTGTCTTGTTGACGTACACGTAGAGAAACCGCGCGAGAGGATACTTGCCGCGTATGGCGTTCTCGGCGTTGGGTTCCACGTAGGCGTCGCCGCTGCCCTTGGCCAGCGGCAGGGCCCGTACCCCGGAGGTCAGGTAGCCGATACCCGAATAGCCGATCGCGTTCGGCGAGGTGGAGATCGCCTGGACCACAGAGGCCGAGCCGGGCTGCTCGTTCACCGAGTTCTTGTAGTCGCCCTTGCACAGCGCGCGATCCTTGAAATATCCGTAGGTGCCGGACACCGAGTTGCGTCCGAACAGCTGGATGTCCATGTTCGCCCAGCGACCGTCCAGACCGACGTCCGCCCAGCGATTGAAGTCCCGGCTCTCGCCGCAGTTGCGGGTCGAGGAGAAGATGGCATCGACCTGCGCCAGGGACAGGCCCTCTATCGGGTTGTCCTTGTGCACGTAAACGGCGAGGGCGTCGATGGCGACCGCGACCGGCGTCGGCTTGTAGCCGAAACGACGCTGGAAGGCCTCGATCTCCTTGCTCTTCATCTTGCGGCTCATCGGGCCGAGGTTGGAGGTGCCCTCGGTCAACGCCGGTGGCGCGGTCGACGAGCCGGCCGCCTGGATCTGGATGTTGACGCTCGGATACAGGCGCTTGAACTCCTCGGCCCACAGCGTCATCAGATTGGCGAGGGTGTCCGAGCCCACGCTCGACAGGTTGCCGGAGATGCCGCTCTTCTTCTCGTAGTCCGGCAGCTCGGCCGCGTGCAGTATGGTGAGCTGCGCGGCGAGCAGCATGCTGAGCAACGGGGCGTGCAGCAGACGGATCGGGAATGTGCGGAAACGGGTGAGGAAGCTCATCGGATCGGAACCGGCCTGTCCAGGTTGCAGCGAATCCGCCGATTGGAAGCGCGTCTGGCGCGATGTGCACGATTGCAGCGCAGCTGAATCGATTTCCGTGGCGGGCGTGACTGAGTCCAGTCTATGCAGTGGATGTGACCGGACTGTTATTGGAATATGTCAGCCTGCTCGAGTCGCAACGGACAGGTGCGCTGTGGATGACTGCTAAGGCTCGGAATGCGACCATGGCCGATGTGACACATCCTGGCACCAGCCTGGATGTGCCCCCGGACGGGTCGGCTTCCTGGTGGCAACGGCGAGCCAGACCGCTTGCCATCGTCGCGATCGCGGTGTTGTTCACGATTGCGTTGCTGGCCCTGCATCGCGCTCTGGCTGGCGTGACCCTGGACGGCGTGCGCGCCGGCTTCGACGCTGTGCCTCTGTCAGCGGTGGCGTTGGCCGCGGTGCTGACCGCGCTCAGCTATTTCGTGCTGACCTTCTACGATGTGCTGGGGCTTCGACACCTCGGGCGGCCGTTACCGTACGCAGAGGTCGCGCTGACCTCCTTCGTCGCCTTTGCGATCAGCAACAACATCGGGCTCGCGCTGGTCTCCGGAGGCTCGATTCGCTACCGGCTCTACTCGGCCATGGGGTTGTCCGCCGCGGAGATTGCCGTGTTGGTGACCATGGTCACCTTCACCTTCACGCTCGGCGTGCTGACGCTGGCCGCGCTGGTCGTGGCCCTGGACGCATCGGCGCTCTCGGCATTGACCGATTGGCCGCAGTCGCTGCTGTTGGGTGCCGGCATCGCCATGCTGGTGCTGCTGTTGGCCTACGTGATCTGGAGCGCGGTAGCCGTCCCGAGCCTGCGCTGGCGTGGCTGGGCGTTCACGTTCCCGCCGTTGGGCATCACCGTTGCCCAACTGGTGCTGGCAACGCTTGATCTGCTGATCTCCGCCGCGGTGTTGTACGTGCTCATGCCCGAGAGTCTCGGCATCGACTACCCCACCTTCGTCGGCATCTATCTGCTGGCGATCGCGGCCAGCCTGGTCAGCCATGTGCCCGGCGGCGTCGGCGTGTTCGAGGCGGTCATGGTGCATGCGTTGCCGGCTGCCCCAGTCGAAGGTCTGCTCGGTGCCTTGCTCGTATATCGTTGCATCTACTACCTCGGACCTCTGCTGGTGGCGGCTGGATTCATCGCGGTACGTGAGGCCTGGTTGCACGCCGGCGTGGTCGGGAGGCTGGCGACCCGAGCCGAGGACCGGTTCGAGCGGCTCGCGCCGGTCGTGTTCGGCGTCGTGGTGCTGCTGTCCGGCGCGGTGTTGTTGGTTTCTGGTGCCACCCCGCCGCTGGATCGGCACCTGTGGCTGCTGCGCGAATGGCTGCCGCTTCCGGTTCTTGAGGTCTCGCACCTGCTCGCGAGCGTCGTCGGCCTCGGCTTGCTGGTGATCTCGCGTGGTCTGTTCAGACGTCTGGACGCGGCCTGGCAGCTGACCATGTTGCTGTTGCTTGCCGGGATGATGCTGTCGCTACTCAAAGGTTTCGACTACGACGAAGCCGTGTTCCTGGGGCTGGTGATGTTGGCGCTGTACGCGGGCCGAGGTGCCTTCTATCGGCGTGCCGCGCTGCTGTCGGAGCGTTTTACCACGGGTTGGCTCGTCACCGTGCTGGTGATCGTCATCTGCACGGTCTGGATGGGGCTGTTCGCGTACAAGCACGTGGAGTACGCCAACGAGCTGTGGTGGGAGTTCTCCTTCGAGGCCGGCGCGCCGCGCTATCTGCGTGCCACCCTGCTGGTGATCGTGCTCGGCACCGGGCTGGCGCTGACCTGGCTGCTGCGGCCCGTGCGGCCGCAACCGGAGACACCGGACACCTCGGTCTTGGCCAGAGCGTGCGAGCTGGCCTGCCTGCATGGGGACAGCAATGCCGGGCTCGTCGCGGTCGGCGACAAGCGGCTGCTGTTCAACGAGCAATCGACGGGCTTCCTGATGTACCAGACGCGTGGCCAGAGCTGGATCGCGCTGGGCGATCCGGTGGCGACCGACAGCGACGTGGACGGGCTTGTCTGGCGCTTTCGCGAGCTGTGCGACGCGCATGGCGGGCGCACGGTCTTTTATCAGATCGGCACCAAGCACTTGCCGCTGTATCTGGACCTGGGGCTGTCAATGATCAAGCTGGGTGAGGAAGCGCGGGTGCCGCTTGGCGATTTCAGTCTCGAAGGCAGCGCGCGCGCCGAGCTGCGTCAGACTCGCAGACGAGGGCAGCGTGACGGTCTGGATTTCTGCGTGGTCGATGCTGACCGGGTCGTAGCGGTGCTGGCCGAGATGCGTGCGGTGTCCGATGCCTGGCTGGCCCTCAAGCACGTGCGTGAGAAGGGCTTCTCGCTTGGCTACTTTGATGAGCGATATCTCCGTTCAGGCCCGGTGGCGCTGGTGCGCAATCGATCGGGTTCGCTGGTCGCGTTCGCCAATCTGTTGCTGGCAGACGGTGCCAGCGAGATCTCCGTCGACATGATGCGGCATGCTGCCGGTGCACCCGCGGCGACCATGGACTTCCTGTTCATCGAGCTGTTCTTGTGGGGGCAGGCGCGCGGCTATCAGACCTTCAACCTGGGCATGGCGCCGTTGTCGGGTCTGGAGCAGCATCGACTCGCGCCGATCTGGCATCGAGTCGGCAATCTGCTGTATCGCCACGGCGAGCTCTTCTACAACTTCGAGGGCCTGCGTCGCTACAAGCAGAAGTTCAGGCCGGTCTGGGAACCGCGATATCTGGCGGCCCCGGGCGGTGCCGACATGGCCAGAGCGTTGGTCGACGTGAGTCTGCTGATCAACGAGGGGCCGCGCTGACAGCAGCTGTGTCGCCGTGGTGGTGTCTTCGGATCGGGGCGCTCGGCCCCGCGCTCGCGGTGAGTCGATTTCCCGACGATATCCTGCCCATCCGCTGTCTGCTTACTCAACGTTAACCCCCAGGACCGGTGCCGGTAAGGGTGAAGTGCCTAGGCTGCGTGTCGACGTGGCCGCAATGTGGCGCAGCCCGAGCCCGCCGGGTCGACCACCCTGGGCTCTGGTGCGACGGCGCCGACCTCCCGAGCGGCTACAGGCTCGTTCAACAGGCGCGCTCAACAGGCGCGCTCAACAGGGGCAACGATCCATGCGAATCCTCATCGTCGAAGACGACAACCAGACCCGTGCCTATCTGGGCAAGGGTCTGAAGGAGAACGGCCACGCCATTGACGAGGCGTGCACTGGCGCCGAGGGTATGTTCCGTGCCCTGTCGGATGATTACGACGTCGTCATCGTCGACCGCATGTTGCCGGAGGTCGACGGTCTGAGCATCGTGACGGCCATCCGAACGGCCGGCAAGCGCACGCCAGTGCTGATTCTCAGCGCCATGGGTGAGGTGGATGACCGGGTCAGCGGCCTGCGTGCCGGTGGCGACGACTATCTGGTCAAGCCGTTCGCGCTGGCCGAGGTGAACGCCCGCCTGGAGGCCCTGACGCGACGGCACGAGGAACAGGGGCCACCGACGCGCTATGCGGTCGGCGATCTGGAGATGGACCTGTTGACACGTGTGGTCAAACGCGACGGGCGCCGCATCGCGCTGCAGCCGCGTGAGTTCAAGTTGCTCGAGTACTTCATGAAGCATGCCGAGCAGGTCGTGACTCGAACCATGCTGCTCGAGCAGGTCTGGGGTTATCACTTCGACCCACAGACCAACGTCATCGATGTGCATGTCAGCCGCTTGCGTGCCAAGGTCGACAAGGCATTCGACCAACCCATGATCCACACGGTGCGAGGGGCCGGCTACCGACTTTCGGCGCCACGCGCGCCGCAGGGCGCGTTGAACTGACTCCACATAGGCTTTCGGCGTAGCTCCAATGTCGGGTTGGAAAGTCGCCGGGCTTGATGTCGATCAGACGCTTCGAGGTTGCCGGGTGACAGTATCGGCGACCGGGGCGAGCCCGTCCGGCGCCGAACCAGGGGTACGGATATGAAGCAGGTATCGAAGTTGATGGTCGCGCTCGTGTGGCTCGGGATGCTGGCCTCGTACGCGCATCCGGCTCTGGCCAAGGGTGCTTCGCATCTGGTCGCGCGTGGTGTGTCCAGCATCGCGCCGCTGGTCGAGACTGCTGGGCCCGCGGTGGTGAGCATCGTCAATCTGGGGCTTGCGCCCGACCAGAACCCGCTGTTGAACGATCCGGTGCTGCGTCAGCTGGTGCCGGGGGCGGGCACTGAGCGCAGCCTTGCCGTTCGTGGCGTGGGTTCGGGTGTGATCATCGATGCGAAGCGTGGCATCGTGCTCACCAACCAGCACGTTATCAGCAATGCCGACAAGCTTCTTATCAAGCTCAACGACGAGCGCAAGCTGCCGGCCCGTGTGCTCGGCGCGGACGAGCCCACTGACCTTGCGGTCTTGCAGGTGCCGGCCGAGTCGTTGACCGGTGTCGCCATCGGCAACTCGGATGCGCTGTCAGTCGGTGACGTGGTGGTCGCGATCGGAAATCCATTCGGCCTGGGCGAGACAGTCACCTCGGGGGTGGTCAGCGCGCTCGGCCGCAGTGGGCTCGGTATCGAAGGCATCGAGGATTTCATCCAGACCGACGCCAGCATCAACCCGGGTAACTCGGGGGGCGCGCTGCTCGACATGAAGGGTGAGCTGGTCGGTATAAACACCGCGATTCTCGCCCCCGGCGGGGGCAGCGTCGGCATCGGCTTCGCCATTCCCGC
>JAGRHX010000344.1 GCA_020444775.1 Gammaproteobacteria bacterium | reverse complement strand
GGCGCCGAACGCCTTCGACAGCGTGCTGAAGCATTTCCCGGACGAGCTGGCATGAGCATCACCTTCACGCTCGACGGTCGTGCGGTCAGCGCGGATGACGGCGAAACCCTGCTCGACGTGGCCCGCCGCGAAGGCATCGCCATCCCGCACCTGTGCTTCAGCGACGCCCAGGGTGCGGCCGGCAACTGCCGCGCCTGCGTGGTGGAGGTGGACGGCGAACGCACGCTGGCGGCGTCGTGCTGCCGCGCGCCGCGTGAAGGCATGGTGGTGCACAGCGCTAGCGAGCGGGCTCGGCGTGCGCAGCGTGGCGTGCTGGAACTGCTGAAGAGCGACCTGCCGCCCACGCCGCTGAAGGTGGACGACGAGGTGGCGCGCTGGTGCGAGGCACTCGATGTCGGCACGCCGCGCTACCCGGCCCGTGCGTCCATCGACGCCGACCGCTCGCACCCGGCCATCGCGGTGAACCTGGACGCCTGCATCCAGTGCACGCGCTGCGTGCGCGCCTGCCGCGACGTGCAGGCCAACGACGTCATCGGCCTGGCCTTCCGCGGCGAGCATTCGCAGATCACGTTCGACCTTGGGGACGCCATGGGCGCGTCCACCTGCGTGGCCTGCGGCGAGTGCGTGCAGGCCTGCCCCACCGGCGCGCTGGCGCCGGCCAACGGGGCGGCGGCCGAGGTGCCCGACCAGCGCGTGGACTCCGTGTGCCCCTTCTGCGGCGTCGGCTGCGCGCTGACCTGGCAGGTCAAGGACGACCGCATCGTGGCCGTGGAAGGCCGCGACGGCCCGGCCAACCAGGGCCGCCTGTGCGTCAAGGGCCGCTACGGCTTCGACTACCCGCGCCACCCGCAGCGGCTGACGGTGCCGCTGATCCGCCGCGACGACGCGCCGAAGGCCGGCGACATCGATCTCAGGGGCGTCGATCCGCTGACGGTGTTCCGCGAGGCGAGCTGGGAGGAGGCGCTGGAGCGCGCCGCCGGCGGGCTGAAGGCGATCGTCGAGCGCGACGGCGGCAAAGCGCTGGCCGGCTTCGGCTCGGCCAAGGGCTCCAACGAGGAGGCCTATCTGTTCCAGAAGCTGGTGCGGGCCGGCTTCGGCACCAACAACGTCGACCACTGCACACGCCTGTGTCACGCCTCGTCGGTGGCGGCGCTGCTCGAGGGTATAGGCTCGGGCGCGGTCACCGCCCCCTTCACCGCGGCGACGGACGCGGACGTCGTCATCGTCATCGGCGCCAACCCGACCGAGAACCACCCGGTCGCGGCCACTTTCTTCAAGCAAGCGGCGAAGACCAAGACCCTGATCGTCATGGATCCGCGTGGTCAGGCGCTCAAGCGTCACGCCGACTACATGCTGCAGTTCACCAATGGCACCGACGTCGCGCTGCTGAACGCGTTGCTGAACGTGATCATCGAGGAGAACCTGGTCGACCAGCAGTACATCCAGGCCCACACCGAAGGCTTCGAAGCGCTCAAGGCGCACATCGGCGCCTACACACCGGAGGCCATGGCGCCCATCTGTGGCATCGATGCCCAGACCCTGCGCACGGTGGCCCGCATCTATGCGCAGGCCGAGCGCAGCATCATCTTCTGGGGCATGGGGATCTCCCAGCACACCCACGGCACCGACAACGCCCGTTGCCTGATCGCCCTGGCCATGGTCACAGGTCACGTCGGTCGTCCGGGCACCGGTCTGCATCCCTTGCGTGGTCAGAACAACGTCCAGGGTGCATCCGACGCCGGCCTGATCCCGATGATGTTTCCCGACTACCAATCGGTGGAGGACCCGGAGAACCGCTCCAGGTTCGAGCAGGCCTGGGGCACCGAGCTGGACCCGCGCAAAGGCCTCACGGTGGTCGAGATCATGGATGCCGTCCACGAGGGTGTCATCAAGGGCATGTACATCATGGGCGAGAATCCGGCGATGTCCGATCCGGACGTGCAGCATGCCCGCGAAGCCCTGGCCCGTCTCGAGCACCTGGTGGTGCAGGACATCTTCCTCACCGAGACGGCGTTTCATGCCGACGTGGTGCTGCCGGCCTCGGCCTGGCCGGAGAAGGACGGCACGGTCACCAACAGCAACCGGCAGGTGCAGATGGGGCGCAAGGCGCTGCGGATGCCGGGCGAGGCACGCGAGGACTGGTGGATCACCGTGCAGCTCGCACAGCATCTGGGTCTGGATTGGGATTACGCGGGACCGGCGGAGGTCTTCGCCGAGATGAAAGGCGTCATGGCGTCGCTGAACAACATCAGCTGGGAGCGGCTTCAGGCCGAGTCCGCGGTCACCTATCCCTGCAGCGCGCCCGACCGGCCCGGCAACGACATCGTCTTCGGCGACGGCTTCCCGACGCCGAACCGACGTGCCCGTCTGGTCCCGGCCGACATCGTGCCGCCCGACGAGCAGCCCGACACCGAGTTCCCGATGATCCTGACCACCGGCCGGCAGCTCGAGCACTGGCACACGGGCGCCATCACCCGCCGGGCCAGCGTGCTCGATGCGCTGGAGCCCGAGGCGGTGGCGGCGCTCAATCCCATGGAGCTGCGCCGACTGGGTGTTCGTGCCGGCGACGAGGTCCGGATCATGACCCGACGCGGCGCGATCCAGCTGCGCACACGCTCCGACGGAGCCATCCCGGAGGGCGTGGTGTTCGTGCCCTTCTGCTACGCGGAGGCCGCGGCCAACACGCTGACCAATCCGGCGCTCGACCCGTTCGGTAAGATCCCCGAGTTCAAGTACTGCGCGGCACGTATCGAGAGCGTGGCGTAGTCCCTGGCGAGACCCGCACGCGCCCACGGCACGCCGTGGGCGGCGGGCTACCCCGACGGCCGCCCCTGCACGAATCCAATAGGGACCGGTGCAGGAGCCTGCCCGGCTGCTCAGCCCCGCCGACCGCTCACCACACGTCGCAGTCTCAGCCGCACCACGGCAAGCAGGCTCAGCACCAGGATTACCGCGGCCGGTACGCTCAGCACCGGAATCTCGCGCAACGGCAGCGAGTCGGCCCGGGTCGGGTCGGATCCGGCGGCCCGCTCCATACCGTCACCATAGCCGTCACCATCGGTGTCGACCCGGATCGGATTTGTACCGCTACGCCGCTCCTCACCGTCGCTCACGCCATCACCATCGGTGTCGGGCCGGTACGGATTGCTGCCGACACGGGTGCGCTCCTCGACGTTGCTGATGCCGTCCGCGTCGCTGTCCGGAGCAACCTCCCACTCCACCAGGTTCCAGTAGCTGGTGCCCTGACCACCGCTGGTCCCCGAACCCCAGAGCACACGGAGCTGGTTGCTGGCATCGGCCGTGCTCAGCCCTTCATGACGCAGCACACCGTCCACCAACACATCGACGGTGCCACTTTGCGGATAGCCGGCAATCTCGACCAGGTGATAATCGCTGGCCGAACCGAGCAGGATCTCCGGGCCGGCGGCCCCGCCCAGCTTCAGACGCTGACGCCCCTGATCGTCGACCCCAAGCCACACCGACCAGGAACGGGCTCCGTCCCGGTAACCGAAGCCCGCGGCCCAGCTCGGGTCCACCGCGACCGGGCTCGGCCGACGCACCCGGGCACGCATGGACCAACCGAGTCGCTCGCTCGCGACCCGCAGCGTCTCCGGCAAGGGCATGACGTCGAACAAGGCGTACTGCCCCGAGCTGCTGCCGGCGTCGACGATCCGCAAGGCCGGACACGGCGCTTCGCAGCCGGCGCCGGCTTCGCCGTCATCGGCAATCGGGGTCACGCTGATTGTGCTGTCGGACGGATCGGGGCGGGACACCTGCCAGCCCTCGACGAGCGGGTCCAGGTCACCCAGATGCCGCAGCCGGTCATCCCGGTTCGGATCCAGCCCTAGCTCGTACTCGCTGCGATTGTCCACATGATCCCCATCATCGCTACGCGCGGCGTCGTCCGGATCGTCGGGGTCCAGACCGTTTGCCGCCTCCCAGCCATCGGGGATACCGTCGCCATCACGGTCCAGGGTCGGACAGCTCGCGCTCAGACAGGCGAGGTCCTGCAGGGCCGACGGATAGCCCGGCAATTCCGCCGCATTGGTCCGCTGCGGCATGAAGTCCTTCTGACCGCCGCCAAGGACGCCGTGCACGGCGTTACCCGACAGGTCGAACGCGACGCTCTGCGCGCTCTCGTCGAATCGCCACCAGGCCATCAGTCCCGGTTCCAGCGCATCCGGCACCATGGCATGGCTGTCCGCGATCTGGCTGGCCTCACGGGCCACGTTCCAGACCCGCACCTCGTCGAGCACACCCTTGAAACGAGGTCTGCCCGGCGCACTGTCGTCGGTCTGTCGACCACCGATTCGGAACTGCTGCATGGCTGGGGCGGAATCGCCGATCGGCCCGCTGCCGGCCAGGGTCTGTTGCAGCGCGCCGTTGCGATAGATCTTGACCGTGCCGGCGACGCCGTCATAGACCAGCGCGACATGGCTCCAGATCTGCTCGGGCAAGACCACGTCGGTGGCGACCGCCACCCAACCCGGGCTGATGTTGGCGAGCGCATAGAACACGCGCCCGTCCGGATTGCGGGCCAGCCAGTATTCACCCTCCTTGCTGATCATGATCTGCCCCTCGCCGTCAGGTAGCGGGAATACCCATGCCTCCAGCGTCAGGCTCTGGTCCATCTCCAGATGTGCCAACGATTGCGGCTCATCGATCAGCACGTAGTCGTTGACGCCGTCGAAGCCCAATGCACCGCCCGCTGCCGAGCGGCTGCCATCGCGTCGCAGTGGACGCGTGGCGCTGCCCATCGCCGCCAGGGTCAGGTGATTGGCGTGGCTGGAGTCGTCCAGCAGGCTGTCGCCACTCGGCTCGCTGAAGCGCCAGCTGGCCTGCAGGCCGGGCGCCGTCGCCTCGGGCGCGCTGTCCAGACCGGCGATGACCTCGGCCCGGCTACGTGCCGATGACCAGATACGTAGCTCGTCCAGACGTCCGGCGAAACCGGGGCCGCCGTCCTCGTCGCGTCCGACCAACAGGCGACCATCGGGTGTCCCACCCGATGCGGACGCGTCACCGATGACACCGGTGGCCGCCATCTGATGCACCAGACGACCGTCCACGTACACACGCGCCTGGAGCACGCCGTCGAACTCACCGTAGCTGAACGTCACATGGCTCCAGTGATAAGCGGGCAAGGCGGCGCCGGCCGGCACCCAGGTCCCCCAGCCCGAGCTGTCGTTGGCAATCATGTAGACGAGACCGGAATCCAGCAGGGCGAGCTTCAGGCGACCGGGCAGGCTGAACCAGGTGCGATTGCCATCGGCCGCGGTCGGAAACAACCAGGCCTCCACGCTCACCGCGCCGTCGATGCCGAGCACGCTGGCATCGGCTAACGTCAGCCGGTCGTCCTGGCCGTCGAAACCGAGTGCGCCATAGCCGACATCGGTCTCGGCCGGGGCTGGCGGCAGGCTCACGATGGACGGTGGTGGCACCGTGCCCGGTCCACCGCCGCCGAACACTGGATTGGAGTACACCGGCTCGAGCACCGTCTCGCACAACAACGAGGCCGCCGTGAATGGCGCGGGATTCGCGCCTACACCCACGCCGTAGGCGAACTCGAAACCGATGTTCTCTCCGGTGGACAGATCGCTGACTCCGTTGCCAAAACGCTCGTAGGCCTGGGCGAAGCTGAAGTTGACCAGACTGTTCGGAAACTGACCCTCCTGCACGTTGACGAAGGACTTGCCACCCACACTCTCGAAGTCGTCATAGAGACCGTGGGCTATGAAGCCCTCGACCGCGGCATCGATCTCGATGCCATAGCAGAAGCTGGTGAAACAGCCGTAGCTGCCATCCTGGCCATAGGCCCCGCCAAAGGCCTGCGATTCGGCCAGCACCACGGAGACGCCGTT
>JAGRHX010000343.1 GCA_020444775.1 Gammaproteobacteria bacterium | reverse complement strand
GCTTCGATCTGGCCTGCCGGCGCCTGGGCTTCGGACGGCTTCCGGATCTGAGCTGCGCGCACTTCACGCCGCCGCGGTCATCCAGCGTCGACCGCGGCGCCGACAGCGGCCAGCTCGAGCTGTTCTGAGACGCCCACCGGCCCGCCCCTGGGATCGAGTCCGGACACGCGGTTGTATGCGCACCCGCCAGCAAACCTTTGGATACTGGAATGCGCCCGCCTCCTGGCAGAACCGGCCAGACCGTGGGTGTGAGCCCTGGGCACGAGGCCGGGTTGCGCTATCATGGCGGCATTCGATGCTGGAGCACCTCAGCAAATCCGCCGGGCCGCGCACGCCCCGATCGAGCAGGACGACCCGCAGCTCACCGGACAATCCACCAGACGACGATGAACGCATCAACCAGTCCCTCAGGTCCATCCCGGTCGACCAGTCGGTCCGCACGCCGCTCCGGCTCGCGTCCCCGATCGCTGGCCGGCGTGGGATTGCTGCTGCTGGTCGGCCTTGGCGCAGCACTCCCGGTCCAGGCTCAATGGCGTCTGGTGCAGCCGGATTCCGCCGAGGGCGGTAGCGCCGAGGCGTCCGCCACGACCCGCACCTACACCTACGTCGAGAGTGACGCAGGCGACCGGCTGACCGTCGCCACGCGTGACGATGGCGAGGTCTACGCCCGCATCGAGATGCCGCGTGGCAGGCTGCTGGCGCTGGCCGCCACCGGCTGTCCCACTTACATCGTCGACACGCTACCGGCCAGCATCTTCGCAACCCCCTACGCGGGGGCGCAGCCGGTCTGCAAGGTCAGTCCTCGAGGACTGGAGATCCCACTCGGCAGCATCCGTGACGACAGCCTGGACTCGCCACCGGTGCTGCATCTGATGAACGGCAGCGAGCTGCTGTTGCGCTATCGTCTGTCCACCCCCGGCTACCGCGAATCGCGTTTCACCCTGCGACGGTCCAAGCAGTTCCTGACGCAGACTCTCGGTGGCGGAGTCAAGGTCCTGGACCCGGCGTTGCTCGATGCCGACGCCAGCGCCGCCGTGGAGGCCAGTGCCGACGCAGCTGCCGCCGGCGCCGCGCCCGGCGCGGCCGCGCAGTGAGCCGCCTCGCGAGCAGGTCCGAGTACCGAACATGAGCCCATCCAACCGCCCGGCGTGGTCGATGCCGGCCACCGGTGGTCCGCGCGCCTGTGCTTGGGGTCGATCCGGCGGGGGTGGAACTGGTTGGGGTCGCTACGAATTCGGCGCTCAGCTCATCGTCATGCTGCTGTTGCTTTTGGGCGCCAACTGCGCCATGGCGGCCGCCGCGGATCCAACGGGCAGCCTCTATTTCCTCAGGCTGGACGCGCTGGATTTCGATATCCAGGCCGCGCTGCCCGACGAGCTGTCGGTGTACGAGGGACACCAGACCCAATCCGCGCCAGAGGATCCGAGCTACGGACCACTGCACTTCGACCCGGTGGCGGAACGGGTGGCCACCGACATCCATCCGTTTCCGGTCGACGCCACGAGCTCGCCGTTGACACCGCTCTATGCACAGGACCGAGACGACGCCGCGGGCAGTGAGCTCAGCGTCTGGGAGGAACGGCTGGTGCTCGATCCGCACAGCGTCGAGCTGCACTATCACATCGACGGCAGGCTGGCCGGTCAGGTTGATGCGGGGGCCGATACGGACGCTCCGCTGTTCGTCAGCCCCATGCAGCTCATGGACGAGATCCAGCTGGTCATCGATGGTATCTACTGGCCCGGGCTGAGCAACCCGCCGGGTCCCGACCAGGACCTC
>JAGRHX010000342.1 GCA_020444775.1 Gammaproteobacteria bacterium | reverse complement strand
CGGCCGGTTGTAGGTCTCGTAGTACTCGGTGTCCAGGATCAGCCGTTTGGTGCCGATCGGATGGTCCTTGGGCAGCAGGCGCTCGGCGGTCTGCGGATCCTTGACAGTCTCGCGGATGCGCTGGCGGACGAACTCGGAGGCGGTGTCGTTCGCGGACTTGTCGGTCAGCAGATCGGTGAAGGTATACAGGTAGCTGATGCTGCCGCCTTCGGCCCACTTGCTCGCGTAGAGCTGCTCACGCTCCTCGGCGCTGGCCTGTCGCGCCGAGCGGGTCGGTGGCGGATAGCCGGCGATACCGAAGGGCGTGTCGTAAGCCGCCCGTCGCCGTTCGGCGTACTCGGACTTGTGCCGGCGCTCCCGCTCCGGGTCCATCGCCGCGTTGCGCGCCGGCAGGCTGAAGTTGGCAGTGCGCTGGAACACGTACAGGTGCCGGGCCTGACGCGCGATGTGTGGGATCATCTGCACGCCGGACGAGCCGGTGCCTATAACGCCCACCCGTTGGCCGCTGAAGTCCACACCCTCCGCCGGCCACAGTCCGGTGTGGTACCACTGACCCTCGAACTCGGACAGCCCGGGAATGTCGGGGTTGCGCGGGGTCGAGAGGTTGCCGGTGGCCATGATGCAGAACGGTGCGCTGATCGTGTCGCCGGCTTGCGTGGTCAGGGTCCATTGCCCGCTGTCCTGATCGAACAGCGCCGAGACGATGCGCGTCCCAAGGGTGATGTGTGGGCGCAGCTCGAAACGGTCCGCGACATGATTGATGTATTCGAGGATCTGTGGCTGGGTGCCGTAGCGTTCCGGCCAATGCCATTCCTGCTGCAGCGCCTCGGAGAACGAATAGGAATATTCCAGGCTCTCGACATCGCAACGGCAGCCCGGATATCGATTCCAATACCAGGTGCCGCCTACACCGTCGCCGGCTTCGATGGCATGCACCGTGTAGCCCTGCTCGCGGAGCTTGTAGATGGCATACAGGCCGGCGAGACCCGCGCCGACCACGACGACGTCCACGGTTTTCGGCAGACGCCGCTGCGGTGAATCTGGATGGGTGGTCATCAGCTCTCCTGATTCGGCGGCGGGTCGCCACATCGGCCCGTCGCAAATGATGCACGACGCATGACCCACGGGCCGGCCCGGGTATCGCGCCGGGTCGGCAGGGGTGGTCTCATCTCTGGCGTTCTTCGAGCGCCGCGACGACTGCGTCACCGAGCTCCGCGGTGGTGACCGGCGTGACGCCTTCGGGGGCTATGTCGGGTGTGCGTATCCCGCGGGCCAGCACCTGCTCGACCGCGTCCTCGATCAGACGCGCGTCCGCGGCGCGCCCGAAGCTGTGCTCGAGCATCATCGCCACCCTCAGGATGGAACCGCAGGGATTGGCGATCGCGCGCCCGGATATGTCTTGCGCGCAGCCATGGATGGGCTCGTACAGAGCCCGCCGCCGACCGTTCTCGTCGGCCGCGCTGAGCGAGGCGGAGGGCAGCATGCCGAGTGTGCCGGATATGGCGCCGGCGCAGTCCGAGAGGATGTCTCCGAACATGTTCGCCATCACCAGCACGTCGAAGCGATGCGGGTTCTTGATGATCTGCATGGCGCAGTTGTCGACGATCAGGTGCTCGAGCTCGACGTCGGCGAACTCCTCGCGATGCACGCGGCTGACCACCTTGCGCCAGAGCTGGCCGGTATCGAGCACGTTGGACTTGTCCACCGAGCAGAGCTTGCCGCGGCGGGCGCGCGCCAGCTCGAATCCGACCCGCGCGATGCGCTCGATCTCCGGCGTCGTGTAGACCTCGGTGTCGAAGGCGCGCTCGACGTTGCCGTCGATGCTCTGCGTGCCACGCTCGCCAAAATAGATGCCGCCATTCAGCTCGCGCAGGATGATCATGTCGACCTGGTTGGCGACCTCCGGCTTGAGCGGCGTGAAGTCGGACAGGGCCGGATGTCCCTTGATCGGACGCAGGTTGGCGAACACCTCGAGCTCTTTTCGGATCCGCAGCAGGCTACCCTGACGGCGTGTCTCGGGCGGCAACGCGTCGTACTCCGGCCCGCCCGTGGCGCCGAACAGCACCGCATCCGCCTGCATGCAGGCCTGGAGCAACTGGTCACGCAGCAGCACGCCGTGCTCGGCGAGCGAGCGCATGCCAAAGCTCTCCTCCCGGTAGCGGCAGTCGAAGCCGCGTCGGGCGATGATCCAATCGAGGACCTTCAGGCCCTCCGCGGTGACTTCCGGGCCGATGTGCTCGCCCGGAATGACGATGACTTGTGCGGTCATGTGGATGCTGTGCTCCGCGCTGTGGCTCAGGCGCTGTCGCGCCAGGGACGGACGAAGCCCGCTCGGCCACGCCGTAATCGAGCATAACCCCGCGGCTCGCGGCCGATCCAGCGGCCCGGGCACGTACAGCGGCGGCGCCCGCGATCGGCTGATCCGTACGGCGATTGCACCGGTGCGTGCCGGTCCCCGGACTGAAGTGATACAGTATGCGCACGCGGGAGCTCGGGGAACCGGGCTGAGAGGG
>JAGRHX010000341.1 GCA_020444775.1 Gammaproteobacteria bacterium | reverse complement strand
TCAGAGCCGCCAATGCTCAGAGCCGATAGCGTTGGTCGCGTAGCGTCAGCAGCGACAAAGAGGCGCAATCGCCGGTACACAGCTGCATGAGCTTGATGGCCTCGCCCATCTCGCCGGGCATGGTGAGCTGACGCACCTGGTGCGCCAGCTCGGCGTAGGCCCGGGTGTCACTGGGCTGTTCACTGAGCGTGTCGAGCACGCCACTACCGAGCAGGAACTGGGCCTGGTCGCTGAATCCGGTCAGCTGCAGACCCACACCGCTCGCCACCTCGGCAAGCCGCGTGAATTCCACGTGCACCGAGATGTCCTCGTGCCCGGGCGCGTGCAGCGGGTCGTCGTGGCGCTGCTGCCCGACATGACACCGCAAGCTGCCGTCCACACGCTGAGGATGGTAGTACTCGGCACGCGGATAGCCGTAGTCGATGAACAGGCAGGTTCCGCGCCGCAGACTCGAGCCCAGCGCGCGGACGAAGGCGTTGCGACGCGGGAACAGCTCGGTGGTGTAGCCGTCGGGCAGGCTCGCTTGCAGCGGTACGAGCAGCGTTTCACATTCGGTCCGCAGTGCCGGATCCTCGATCGCCCGGCTCTGCCAAACCAACCTCCCGTCCTGCAGCGCCACGCAGCGCTCCCGCCACCGTCCCTGCTCCAATCGGACTCGATGGGCCGGGATCGCGTCGAGCAGCTCGTTGGCGAGAACGACCGCCTCGAGCGGCGTCGCCGCCGCGCCTTGGGATGGCCAATCAACCAGCCATCGAACCCTGCCTGACACCTGCTCGCCCAGCTCCCGGCGCAGACGCGTGGCCTGCAGCTCGCGCAGGTAGCGGCTGCGCTCGACCAACAGGACCTGACGCGGCATGCAATCCAGCTCCTCGAGCGCCCGTAACAGCCCGACGCACAAGGTGCCGTCTCCCGGTCCCAGCTCGATCAGGGTGTCGAAGCCGCCGTCTCGCATCCAACTTGCGATCTGACGTGCCAGACAGCGTGCGAACAGCGGCGAGATCAAGGGCGCGGTGACGAAATCCGCGCCCGCTCCGAACGGGCTGTGGCCGCGATCGTAGTAGCCCGCATCGGGGGCATAGAGCGCAAGGTCCATGAAGCTGTCGAAGGACAGCGGGCCGTGCGCGAGAAGCTCGGCATGTATCAGCTCGAGTACGCTGCTATGTTGCATCGATGCTCGGGGGCGGTACCTGATGGACTGAATGGGTATCGAATGGGTATGGGCCGGATGGCGACCGACCTCGCACGGCGCATCGTATACGCCGCGCGCAATCGATGCTCTTTCAGGGGCTCTCGCCGGGGGCCCTGGTAGGGGCTGGGCCCGACGTGCGCCGAGGCCACCGCGCACATCCTGATCCTCGAATGCCCCGCTCTTCGAGCTCAACCAAGAAGGTCACAGCGATGACACCCGACCAGCCAGCATCAGCCGCACCGCACCGCACGGCGCGGGTCGTCCTCATCACCGGTGGCGCACGCCGGGTCGGCGCCTGTATCGCACGCGATCTGCATGCGCTCGGCTTCGACATCGCGGTGCACTACCGACACTCTCGCAATGATGCCCAGAGCCTGGCCAGCACCCTGTGCGCGGTGCGCCCCGACTCGGTGCGCTGTTTTCAGGCGGACCTGCTCTCGGTGGCGGAATGCGCGTCCCTGGTAGACAAGGTGCGACGCAGCTTCGGTCGATTGGACGTGCTGATCAACAACGCATCGAGCTTCTACCCGACCCCTCTCGGGCAGATCAGCGAAGCCCAGTTCGAAGACCTCATCGGCAGCAATCTCAAGGCCCCACTGTTCGTCAGCCAGCACGCCGCGCCGCTGCTGCGCGCCAGCCACGGCGCCATCGTCAACATCACCGACATCCACGCCAGCCGGCCGAAGCTGGGCTTCTCGGCCTACTCCGCGGCAAAGGCAGGGCTGGCCAGCCTTACCATCTCGCTGGCACGCGAGCTCGCACCCGAGGTACGGGTCAACGCGATCGCGCCGGGCAGCGTGATGTGGCCCGAGCAGGACACCGACCCGGAAGCGCGGCGCCGGATCGTGGCGGGCACCGCGCTGGGTCGGCCGGGCAACCCGCAGGACATCGCCGACGCGGTCCGCTACCTGGTCACCTCGGCGGCCTATACCACCGGCCAGACCCTGGTCGTGGACGGCGGCCGTGAGCTCGGTCTTTGATCGAGCCGGTGCTGCCCCGGGCCGTCGCCGTGAGCCCTCCAGACCCGCTCAGCGCCACCATTGGACGGTCCCGTCCAGGCCCGGTGGCGGCAGTCGTTGCGCCACATCGATGAGATGGGTCTGCTGGCGCCCGACACGTCGATCGTCGAAGTAGAGGCTCAAGGCCTGAGCAATGGCCGGAAATGCCATCTCCGCCCACGGGATCTCGGACTCACCACGCAGTGACACCTCGAGACTCTCCACGCCGGGTCCGAACTCGAGATCCAGCAAGCGGGCATGGAAGATCACGTACACCTGATTGATGCGCGGAATGTTGGCAACGCAGTGAATGCCCCGCACCTCGACCCGGGCGCAAGCCTCCTCCAGGGTCTCGCGGGCGGCCGCCTCCTGGGTAGTCTCGCCCAGCTCCATGAAGCCCGCGGGCAAGGTCCACTTGCCGTGGCGTGGCTCGATGGCCCGCCGGCAGAGCAGCACCTTGTCCTCCCAGACCGGCAAGCAGCCGGCGACGATTCTTGGATTGACGTAATGGACGATCCCGCAGGCCACACACACGTGACGTTCCCGGTTGTCACCCTCGGGGACCTGAAGACTGACCGACGCCCCGCAGTTGCTGCAGAAGTTCACGCGGCGTTACTCCGCCCGGGCCGGCGCAGATCGAGCGTCGTCACCGCAGGCCTCGAGGGAAACGCGGGTCATCGACGCGCTCGTCGCATCGCTCGCCGCGCGGCGTTCGCGCCACAGCGTGTCAAGCCGCTCACCGTTGACCGGGTGCACCCATTCGGGCGTCAGCTCGGCCAGCGGCGCGAGCACGAAATCGTACTTCAGGATATCCGCGTGGGGCAGCGCCGGCACACCATCCGCCGCCTGCTCGCGGCACAGGTCGCCGTACCGCAGCAGGTCCAGATCCAGGGTCCTGGAGACGAATCCACGCGCCTGCTCGTCCCGTCCGCATTCGGCCTCGATGCGCCGCAGGATCGCAGCCACCGTCGTCACCGGTTCGCGGGTCCGCAGCTCGACCACCAGATTCCAGAAGGCCGGCCCCTCGAAACCGACCGCGGGCGTCTCGTAGATCGTCGAGCAGCGCAGCGCGCCAAAAGCCTCACGTAGCAGATCCATCCCCTGCCGGATGCTTCGCGCGCGCTGCAGATTGCTGCCCACGGCCACGTAACACGACACCTCGGCGCTCATCCCGTTCCTGCCCCCTTGATCGCTCAGCACGGAAACATAGCCGCGTGTCGCGTCTGTTCGACCGACACCGCCAGCCGAACGGACTAGCCGGCCCGGCGCTCGATGCGTACGCCGATGTCGCGAGCATGGCGCAGCGCGCCCTGCTTGTTGACCTGGAGGCGAACCCAGGCCACACCGAACTCGTTGAGCACCAGCTCGCACACCTTGTGCGCGAGCGTCTCGACCAGCTGGAAACGGCTTTCCTCGACAAAGGCGATGACCCGCTTGGCCACGGCCTTGTAGTCGAGCGTGGCGTCGATCTGGTCGGACTGCGCGGCGCGCGCGCAATCACACGGCAGCTCGAAACTGAGCAGGATCGCTTGCTTGACCTTTCGCTCCCACTCGAAGATTCCGATGATGGTCTCGATCCGCAGATCGCTGATGAAGATGACGTCCTCACTGACGGCCATTCGACGGCTCTCGGCTGAAGGGAAAACAGATGCCTGAACATCACGCTGCTCGCCGCGTGCTCCAAAATGGACCAGCACGTGGAGGGCGGCAGGTGGGCTATGCCAGACGCCAGGCGGCCATGCTACCAGCACGCCTTCGGCTGATCTGCCCGCGACATCATCGGTGCGCGACCACTGCCCATGGCGGTGAACCGCGGCCGGGGCCAATCCGTGGAGATGGTCGCGGCGCCGGTCGACACGTCATAATCGACCGTCGCCGGCGCCGCGACAACTGAACCGACACCAGGACCGCTGGTGCCCACGACCGCCGCCCATCCCACCCGCGCCAGTCACGGAGCTGCAACGCATGCCAGAGAGTCTGTCCGCCGTGCTGATGGTGCTCATCGGCTACCTGATGGGCTCCGTGTCCTGTGCCGTTATCGTGTCGCGGGCGTTCAAGCTGCCCGACCCGCGTCAAGGTGGCAGCGGCAACCCGGGTGCCACCAACGTCTTGCGACTCGGCGGGCGCAAAGCGGCGTTGCTGACGCTCCTCGGCGACATCCTCAAGGGCGTATTGCCGGTGCTGTTTGCGCGTGCGCTCGGCCTGTCGGCCGGTCTCGTAGCGCTCACCGGGCTGGCCGCCTTCGCCGGCCACCTGTATCCGATCTTCTTCAGGTTCATGGGTGGCAAGGGGGTCGCCACCGCCGGCGGCGTGATCACCACCATCTCACCGCTGACCGGAGCACTGGCCGGACTGGTCTGGCTGGGCATGGCCCTGCTGTTCCGTTACTCCTCGCTGGCATCCCTGACCGCCGGCATCGTCGCACCGTTCATCGCCTGGTGGGCGGGCGCGCAGGCGTATACGGTGCTTGCCCTGCTGGTCATCAGCGTGCTGCTGGTGTGGCGACATCGCGGCAACATCGAGCGTCTGCGCAAGGGCACCGAGAGTCGCATCGGTCAGAAGGGCTGACGGCCCGCGGGCCGAGTCACTCAGCGCGGCTGCCCGGGCGGCTGCATCTCGTGCAGCGGCCAGCGCGCTCGCGCCGCGCAGCTCATGTCCGCGGACTCCCCTGCCAACAAGCGCTGGCAGCCGGCGTAGGCGATCATGGCGCCGTTGTCGGTGCA
>JAGRHX010000340.1 GCA_020444775.1 Gammaproteobacteria bacterium | reverse complement strand
CGCGTCCTCCAGCCAGGCAGCGGCCTGGCGCACCGCTGCCGCGATCTGCGGTTGGACACCGCGGCCGGCTGGATCCTCCACCATAGCGACCCGTATCGGCCGTGCCGACGGCGCGCCGCGCAATGGCGCGTCGACCCACTTGGGATCGTTGACATCGGCTTGCGCCATGACCTCGAGCGCGACCCGGGCGTCACGGGTGGAGCGCGTGAGTGGGCCCTGCACGGCCATCAGCTGGGCGCTGAGCGGCCGACCGATGCCGAGGGACGGGTTGTAGGCCGGGACCCGGCCGTGGGTCGGGCGCAGACCGACAAGGCCACAGCAGTAGGCGGGATAGCGGACCGAGCCGGCGATGTCGTTGCCGTGGCCGATGGGCACCATGCCGGACGCGACCGAGGAAGCCGCGCCGCCACTGGAGCCACCGGGTGTGTGAGCCTCGTTCCATGGGTTGAGGGTCGCACCGTGCAGGTCGTTCGCGGTGAACCAACGCATCGAGTAGGCGGGCGTATTGGTACGTCCCAGGATGATGGCGCCGGCACGCTTGAAGTTGCGCACCGTCGGGCTGTCCTCGCTGGCGATGTTGTCGCGATAGGCGACCACGCCGTTGTCGGTCGGACAGCCGGCCTGATCGATGTTTACCTTGATGCTGATCGGCACACCGTGCAAGGGACCGAGTCGTTCGCCGCGCCGGATGGCGGCGTCCGCCTCTTGCGCGGCGGCGCGGGCCGATGCGGCGAGCGGCAGCACGATCGCGTTCAACCGTGGATTCACCGCTTCCATGCGTGCCAGGTGAGCGTCGACCACCTCGCGGGCGGAGACCTGCCGGGTTCGGATCAGCTCGGCAAGGGTCACGGCGTCGCACTGCCACAGCGCGCTCGGAACGGTGCGGGACATGGGCTGTTTCCAGGTTGGGTCGGGCTCTACAGTATAGTCTGCGGGGCCGCTTGACCGACCCACCCTCCATCCAGGCCGGAGAGACATCATGAGCGCATCGGCACAGACCGCGACGCCGCTTCGACCGGCGGGGCCATTCGAATTGCTGCTGTACCATCGACCCGAGGAACAGCCCTTCATCGAGCAGATGGCGGATGCCATCGAACGCTGCGCCGCCACCAACCCACGGCTGCAGGTCAAGCTGCACCTGGCGTGCACCGAGACCGCGGCGCGGGCGGTGGTGAGCGGGGTCGAGGCCGCCTACGGCTTCCTGCCGGTCCCGGTATTCAACGCCGCGACGAAGCTGCGCTGGCTGGCCTGCCCGCAAGCCGGGCCCGACCCGGCCTTCTATCACGCCGCCCTGGTCGACAGTGACGTGGTGGTGACCAACGTTCGCGGTATCTACGGCGACCACATCAGCGCGCACATCATGGCCTACGTGCTGAGCTTTGCCCGTGCGCTGCCAACCTACCAGACCCAGCAGCGCGAACATCTCTGGCAGTCGGGCGCGCAGACCCGATTCCTGCCGGACTGCACGGCGGTGATCATCGGTCTGGGAGGTATCGGTGACGCGGCGGCCCGGCGCTGCGCCGATTTTGGCATGCGGGTGCTGGCCGTGGATCCGAGGGTCAGCGACAAGCCGGCACACGTGCAAGGACTGGTGCCGCCTGCACAGATGCTGGAGGTCGTGGGTGAGGCCGACTTCGTCATCGTCACGGCGCCCGAGACGCCGCACACGCGCGGCTTGTTCGATGCTGGATTCTTCCGGGCCATGCGTCATGAGGCCTTTTTCATCAACATCGGCCGGGGGGCGACGGTGCGCCTGCGTGACCTCGACGAGGCACTGCGCGCTGGAACCATTGCCGGCGCGGCGCTGGATGTGTTCGAGGTGGAGCCGCTGCCACGCGATCATCCGCTGTGGGACGCTCCGAACATGCTGATCACACCGCACTCGGCCAGCGATGGGCCGCACCTGGACGAGCGCCGCATCGCGGTGCTGGTCGAGAATTGCCGACGCTTCGGGCTCGGTGAGCCGCTGCGCAACGTGGTGGACAAGTCGAACTGGTTCTGAGCTGGAGAACCTCTACCCGCTCAAATGGCATTCTTGCCGTAGCCCGGTGCGGACCTGTGCCGAGCAGGGTTCGTCCGGGGCGCGGCATGGCCCGTACCCTGTCTTCAACGCCCCAACGCCGGGCCGCGTCGCCCGGCATGCACAGGAGAGCAGCATGGCATCCGCCACCCCCAGGGTGTTACCCAACGTCGTCAGAACCGACCCGATGAGCGAGGCGGAATGGGCCTTGCGGGTCAAGCTCGCCGCCACCTACCGGATCTTCGAGCATCTGGGTTGGCATATGGTCGTGTACAACCACATCACCGTGCGTCTGCCGGGGCCCGAGCCGCGTTTCCTCATCAATCCATTCGGGCTGCGCTACGACGAGGTCACGGCATCCAATCTGGTGGTCGTCGACCTCGAGGGCAACGTGGTCGGCGCATCCTCGCCGATCAATTTCGCTGGGTTCGTGATCCACAGTGCGGTCCATGCCCAGGTCCCACAGGCCCACTGGGTGATGCATACCCATACCCGGGAAGGCATCGCCATCGCCTGCAAGGCGAACGGCCTGAGCAACACCAACTTCTACTCGGCGATGATCTGGGGCCACGTCGCCTATCACGATTTCGAGGGCGTGACGGTGCGCACAGACGAGTGCGAGCGTCTGGTGCGTAGCATCGGCGACAAGCCGCTGGTGATCCTGCGTAATCACGGCCTGCTGGCGCACGGACGCACCGCGCACGAGGCCTTCTCACGACTGTGGACCCTGCAGCTGGCCTGCGAGACGCAGCTGCTGGCCGACTCGATGCCGGGGCCCAACATCGAGGTCAGCGAGACCGCGACCCGCAACACGGTGCGCGACAGTGGTCTGTTCGACAGCGATGACGGCGATGTCGGTGGCGAGCTGTTCGCGGCTCTCGAGCGCATCGTCGAGGCGAAGGATCCGTCCTACAAGACCTGACCAGGCGACGCCACGCACCCTGGGCACAACGCGAGCATCGGCAGCGGTCAGTCGATGCCGAGCTCGCGTCTGACCATTGCCGTGCCATCCACCATGGCGCGCAGCTTGGCGAACGCCGAGTCGCGCGGCAGGTATTTCATGCCACAGTCCGGGGCGATGATCAGCCGTTCCGGCGGCACGTGGCGGAGCGCCGGACGGATGCGATCGGCCACCTGCTCGGGTGTCTCTGGAGTCTGGGTGCCCATGCTGATGACGCCGAGCAGGATCTGCTTGGACGGCAGTTGCTCCAACACCCCCAGATCGAGCTCGGGCTGCGCCGCTTCGATGGAGATCTGACTGGCAACGGTGTGCTCCAGCTCCGGCAGGAAGGAGTAGCCGTGCGGCTTGTCCTTGACGGTCTGCGCGTAGCCGAAGCACATGTGCACGGCGGTGCTGCCCGGTGCATCGCGTAGCGCGTGATTGATGGCGTCGACCGCGAACCTGCGAGCCTGCTCCGGACGCGCCTGCATCCAGGGCTCGTCCAGCTGCACGATGTCGGCGCCGGCGGCGAACAGGTCGAGCATCTCTTCGCGCACGGCCTCGGCATAGGCCATCGCCAGGGCCTGTTCGTCCCGGTAGTACTCGTCCTGCGCCTGCATCGACAGGGTGAATGGGCCGGGTAGGGTGATCTTGGCGACATGTCCGGTGTGCTCGCGCAGGAATCGCATGTCGCGTAGCTGTACCGGCTCGCGTCTGCGAATCGGACCGACCACGCGTGGCACCACGGTCGGCTTACCGGTTCGCCCGATCACCTCCCCCGGATGCTCGAGGTCGACACCGTCCAGCATGGTCGCGAAGCGGTTCGAGTAGCTCTCACGACGGATCTCGCCGTCAGTGATGATATCCACGCCAGCGGCTTCCATGTCGGCGATCGCGAGTCGGGTCGCATCGTCCTGCGCCTGCTCGAGGAGCGACTCGTCGACCCGCCAGATGTCGCGAACCCGAACCCGCGGCACCATGCCGGACAGTGCTTCGCGGTCGATCAGCCAGTCTGGCTGTGGGTAGCTGCCCACCACTGAGGTGCGCAGTGCTTGTTTGCTCATGTCTGCTCTCTGTTGTCGGGCCACCGTCCGCCGGACCGTGCCTGCGGTGATTCGCAAGGCGCTGATTCGCCAGCGGCCGAGGCAGGAAGGGAGGGGCCCGGAGCGCTGCTCTGGTGGCCGTCGGCTCAGTATATCTGCGGCTCCGGGGTCGCCGGACCGGCGTGCAGGAAATCGAAGTCACATCCCTCATTGGCCTGGGTCACATGACGCAGGAACAGCGAGCCGTAGCCACGCTCATAGTGGGGCTTGGGCGGCTGCCATTCGGCGCGGCGACGCGCCAGCTCTTCGTCGCTGACCGCCATATGCAGGATCCGCCGCTCCACGTCCAGGGTGATCATGTCGCCGTCGCGCACCAGCGCCAGCGGTCCACCGATCGCCGCCTCCGGGGCGACGTGCAACACGCACGCTCCATAGCTGGTGCCGCTCATCCGGCAATCGGAGATCCGCACCATGTCACGCACGCCCTGTGCGAGCAGTTTCTTCGGGATCGGCAGCTGGCCCCATTCCGGCATGCCCGGGCCGCCGTGCGGACCGGCATTCTGCAGCACCAGCACCGAATCGGCGCTGACCTCCAGGGCGTCGTCGTCGATCCGCGCGTACAGGTCGTCGATGTTCTTGAAGACAATTGCCGGGCCGGTGTGCTCGAGCAGCTGTGGCTCGGCCGCGGTCGGCTTGATGATCGCCCCGTCGGGCGCCAGATTGCCGCGCAGTACGGCCGTGCCACCGGTCGCGCTGAGTGGATCGTTGCGCGGCCTGATCACCTCCGGCTCGAACACCTCGCTGCCCTGGATGTTCTCGCCCAGCGTCTGACCGTTGACCGTCATGCAGTCCAGATCGAGCAGATCCGAGATGCGCGCGAGCAGCGCCCGTAGCCCACCGGCGTAGTAGAAGTCCTCCATCAGATACTTGCCCGAGGGCTTCATGTTGGCCAGCAGTGGGGTGCTGCGCGAGAGCTCGTCGAAGCGCTCCAAGGGGATCGACAGGCCGGCACGGCCGGCCATCGCGACCAGGTGGATGATCGCGTTGGTCGAGCCGCCGAGCGCCATGTCGGCGACGATGGCATTGTCGAAGGAGGCGCGGGTGAGCAGGTCGGACGGTTTCAGATCCTCCCAGACCATCTCGACGATGCGTCGGCCCGAACGCGAGGCCATGTGTGAATGCGTGGCGTCCACCGCGGGAATGGACGAGGCACCCGGCAGACTCAGACCGAGCACCTCGGCGAGCGACATCATGGTTGCCGCGGTGCCCATGGTCATGCAGGTGCCCGGGGAACGGGCGATGCCCTCTTCGAGCTCGTGCCAGGAGCGGTCGTCCAGGTTGCCGGCGCGACGCTCGGCCCAGAACTTCCAGACGTCGGTGCCCGAGCCCAGGGTCTGACCACGCCAATGACCACGCAGCATCGCCCCGGCCGGCACGTAGATGCTCGGCAGATCCATGCTCAGCGCGCCCATGACCAGCCCTGGGGTGGTCTTGTCACAGCCGCCCATCAACACGCAGCCGTCGACCGGCTGGGAGCGCAGCAGCTCCTCGGTCTCCATCGCCAGGAAGTTGCGATACAGCATCGAGGTCGGCTTGGTCATCTGCTCGCCGACCGACATCGCCGGCAGCTCGACCGGGAAGCCACCGGCCTGCCAGACGCCACGTTTGACCTCCTCGGCGCGCTGACGCATGTGGCTGTGGCAGGTGTTGGTCTCGCTCCAGGTGTTGATGATGCCGATCACCGGTTTACCGGCGAAGTCCTCTCGGGTGTAGCCCATCTCAAAGGTTCTGGAACGATGTCCGAAGGCGCGCATCGTATCGACGCCGAACCAGCGATGGCTGCGAAGCTGATCGGCCTGTTTGCGTCGGGTCATGATCGGTATTTTCCGTGCTGAGGATGATTCTGGCCGGATGAGCGGCTCATCGGACGACTGCCGCCTGCGCGGCGCATGGAACGGGCGGCGGAGCGGATGGCGCCCGATACCGGGCATGGTTCGTCGTTGGCCGGGATTATTGTTCGAAGGCACCCGCTTGGCCAGCCCTGTAAGGCGCTTGCCGGGCGGGTACGCGGGCTACACGCGGGTTACCTACACGCGGGTTACAATGCGGGTCCGGGCCGCGCACCACGCGCTCCCGGCCCACGGACCGAGTCCGCCCGGTCGAGCAGAACATGCAACAAGCTGAGCAACCATTGGCCGAGCAGCAGCTGGCCGAGCACCGACTGGAGCAGGATCTGGGCCCCGCTCGGCCGGACTCTGGCTTCAGCCTCCAGCCATACCCGAAACGCCTGCAGGCCTGGTTCGACGGCGTGCGGGTGGTCGATACACATCGCGCACGTTTGATGCGCGAGGGGCGACTGCCCCCGGTGCTCTACATGCCGCGCGAGGACGTGCGCATGGATTTGATGTCACGCAGCGAGTACCGCACCTGGTGCCCGTTCAAGGGCGCCGCCAGCTACTGGAGCTTGCGGGTCGGGGACCGGGAGGCGCGCGATGTCATGTGGAGCTACGAGGATCCGTTGCCCGAGGCCGAATCCATTCGTGATGAAGTCGCCTTCCATCCACAGATGCTCGAATGGATCGGTCAGCCGGAGCCCTCACAAAGCGGCTCGAGGAGCGCGCATTCCCAGAGCGGGGAGGGCTATGCCAACCCGTTGCTCGGTTGGTTGCTGGAACAGGCGCCGGCCAGCGCCGATGCGCGGGTGCTGACCCGGGGGTTGGCCGAGACGCTGCTCGACGCAGGGGTGGCATTGTGGCGACTGCACGTGATCATCCGAACCTTGCATCCGCAGCTGATGGCGGTTGCGTACCGCTGGTGGACCAAGCTTCACGAGGTCGAGCAGGTCCAGGTGCCGTACGAGATGCTGTCGCGACCGGAATATCTGAACAGTCCCCTGGTGCCGATCTATCAAGGAGCGGGCGGTATCCGCAGGCGCCTGGACGTGGCCGATCCGGTGTTGGACTACCCGGTGCTGCAGGAACTGCATGCCGAGGGGGCCACCGATTATGTGGCCATGCCGATGGTGTTCTCCGATGGACAGGTGAACATCGTCACTCTTGCTTCCAATCGGCGCGGTGGTTTCAAGACCACCGAGCTTGCGCATCTGTACGAAGTGCTGGCGGTGCTCGGTCGTCTCTACGAGGTCCACGCCATGCGCTATCGAGCCAACACCCTGCTCGATACCTATCTGGGCCGGCACGCCGGCGGTCGGGTGTTGAACGGGCTGATCAAGCGTGGCGATGCCGACAATATTCGAGCCGTGATCTGGTTCTGCGATCTGCGCGACTCGACGCCCTTGGCATATTCGATGCCGCGCAGATCGTTTCTTGCGGTGCTCGACCAGTTCTTCGACTGCATGGCCGGGGCGGTGATGGACCATGGTGGGCAGGTGCTGCGCTTCATCGGCGACGCGGCGCTGGCGATCTTCCCGATCCAGTCCGCGGATGGGCCGGATCGGGTTGCGTCGATCGACGTCGCCGGGCGGCCCGCATCGCTCGCCGACGCCGCAGAGGGCATGAACGCGACGCAGGCACGTGAGGCCGCGCTGGACGCAGCGACCGCGGCGGTCGAACGAATGGCGCAGCTCAATGAGCGTCGCGCGAGCGAGGGCGAGCCACGGCTGGGCTATGGGATCGGTCTGCACGAGGGTGAGGTGAGCTACGGCAATATCGGTACCCGGGAGCGATTGGAATTCACGGTGATCGGCGACGCCGCCAATCGGGCAGCGCGTATCGAGACCTTGTGCAAGGTTCTGGACAGACCGGTGCTGGTTTCCACACCGCTCACCCTGTGCCACCCCGAGCGCTTCGAATCGCTCGGTGAGCATCGGCTACGCGGCGTCAAGACGCCGGTCGCGCTGTTCGCGTTGCGCTCGGCCAGGCCCCCCCTGAGCGACAGCCCTGAGCGGCAGCCCTGAGCGACAGCCCTGGGCGACAGGCCTGGGCGACAGGCCTGGGCGACAGCCGTTCGACAGCATCGAGCGTGGTGCCGGGGACGGCCCCGGTGGATCGCGAGTGCTGCCGCCGCTGCGCCGCACGCTCGATGCGCTCTCGACGATCCGGGGCGCCGGGTGTGGCGCATCGCAGGTTGGTTCAGGATATGCGCTTCGGGCGCGGCGGCCCGTGGTCGTCGCGCGAGCCGCCATTGCCCGTCGCGCCATTGCAGGTCGAGATCAACCTGCCGCATCTTATTATGCTCGACCCCCGCAGCGGGCCGGCATCGAACCGGCACGCGCCGACCAACCCAGAGGATCCCCCCGTGCTCGCATTCGAAGGTATCAAGGTTGCCGATTTCACCCAGGTGCTGTCCGGGCCCTTCGCCACGTTCCAGCTCGGTCTGCTGGGTGCG
>JAGRHX010000339.1 GCA_020444775.1 Gammaproteobacteria bacterium | reverse complement strand
TTCGGCGCGCTGGACGCGCAGACCCGGATCCTGATGCAGGAGCTGTTGTTGAACGTCTGGGAGACCTATCACCAGACGGTGATGTTCATCACCCACGACGTCGAGGAGGCGATCCTGCTGGCCGATACCATCTTCGTCATGACCTCGCGTCCAGGACGCATCAAGCAGGTCATTCCGGTGCCGCTGGAGCGGCCCCGCAGTCTGGACATGGTCACCTCGACCGCCTTCAACGACTGCAAGCGCACGGTGCTCGAGCTGATCCGTGAGGAGGCGTTGAAGGCGGTGGCCGAGGAACGACGCAGCTGAGTCACGAGCACGGCCCTGTCATTGCTGGGCCGTCGTGGCCGGGCCGTCGTGGCTGGGCCGTCGTGGCTGGGCCGCGCTCAGGCCGCTGGCGGCGATTCGCCGATGAACCAGTCGGCGATGGCCGCACCGTTCATGAACACGGTGTCGTCGCGTGCCTGCAGCAGATCGATCGCCCGGCACAGATGATGGAAGCGGTGCGGCACGCCCGACAGGTAGGGGTGCAGCGGCAGGGTCAGGATGCGTGGCTGCCGGGCGAGCTCGGCTTCGAACACCGCGACGGTGCTCTGCACACGTTTGAAGATCTCCTCACCGCTGTGCCGCTCGGTGGCGAAGACCACGGCATCATTGAGCTCCAGCGAGTAGGGCATGGCGATGAGCGGCCCCTCGGCGGTACGCATCCAGCAGGGTAGATCGTCCAGCACCCAGTCCATCACATAGTCCACGCCCATGGATTTCAGATGTTCCGGTGTCTGGTGGGTCTGATGCAGACCGCAGCCCAGCCAGCCACGCACCGGCTGACCCGAGAAGGCGCGCAGACGTGCCAACGACCGACGTACCACGTCCTCGGGATCATCCTCGAACTGGATGGAGCGCTGTTCGTCGCCGTGACCGACGAATTCCCAGCCCAGCGCCAGCGCGCGCTCCGCGATCGGCGCGTAGGTGTCGATCACCGAGGCGTTGATCAGACAGTCCACCGGCAGCCCGCGATCTTCGAAGAAATCGAACAGTCTGGCCATGCCGACCCGGTTGCCGTATTCGTGCCAGCTGAAGTTGGCGACGTCCGGATCCGGCTCGCGCCCGTGTGGGGCGCCGATCACCTTTCTCGGCATGGGCTGGTCGAAGCGCCAGTGCTCGATGTTCACGTCCAGCTTGACGATCAGCGGCTTGCCGTGTGGAGGCGAGAGCGGCGCACGCTGACTGGCGAGTTCATAATCGATACGTGGATTGGAGCTCGAGGCCACGGTCGGTCTCCTTGATGAGTTCGAGAACAGATGAGTTCGAGATCAGGGGACGCACGCGACTCCGGACCTTGCTTCGGACCCGGTGCGCATTGCAGGTTGTGCGCCGCACTCAGTAGATACGAAGATGGCACGACGTGCCAGTGGCGGGCGATGGTGTCGACCGCTTGGGGCATCGAGGGGCAAATAAGGGGGTGTCATGGATCTGGATCTGAACGGCAAGACCGCGCTGGTGACCGGGGCCAGCGCTGGCATCGGCGCGACCATTGCCCGGATGCTGGCCGAGGAAGGCTGTCAGGTGGCGGTGCTGGCTCGACGGCAGGCATTGCTTCAGTCGCTCGCCGATTCGATTGCCGCGGCCGGTCATGCGCGACCGCTGGTCATCGTCGAGGACGTGACCTCGCCGCAGGCGGCGCAGCGGACCCTGGAGCGGGTCGAGGCCGAGCTGGGTTCGCTGGACATCCTGGTGAACAACGCCGGTGGCTCGCGACCGATGTCGGATCTGGGCAGCGAGGAGGCCTGGGCCGAGGGCATGCTGCTCAACTTCACCGCGGCAAGACGCATGGCGCACGCCTTCGTGCCGGGCATGCGTGCGAAAGGCTTCGGTCGAATCATCAACATCACAGGTGGTGACGAGCCGGTCGGGCTGAATACCGCGAATCCGCCCAACGGCGCCATCCACATCTGGGCGAAGTCGCTGTCCCGGGTGGTGGCGGCTGATGGCGTGACCGTCAACAGCATCCCACCAGGACGGATCCACTCCGAGCAGATCGACCAGCGGTTGCTGCCCGACGCTGCCGCTCAGCAGGCCTGGGTGCAAGCAAACTGTCCGGCGGGCTACATCGGCGAACCGGAGGACCTGGGAGTGTTGGTGCTGTTCCTGGCCTCGCCGCTGGCACGCTATATCACCGGTCAGGTCATCCACGTGGACGGTGGGGCTCGACACTTCTCGCATTGATGCAACGGGCGGGTCGGCTCCCCCCAAGGCTACAGACGGTACGGTGTCGGGTCGATGTCGGGGGCGGCACCGCTGACCAGCGTGGCCAGCAGACGCGCGGTGCCGAGCCCGAAGGTGAAGCCTAGAATGCCGTGGCCGACGTTCAGCCAGAGGTTCTCGGCTCCGGCCCGGTCGACGATCGGGCGGCCGTGCGGACTGGCGGGGCGCAGACCCGTCCAGATCTCGGCGGCATCGTAGTCCGCGGCCGCGCCGAAGGTGCTGGCGGCCTGACGCCGCAGGGTCTGGATGCGACGGGTCGGGATGCGGTCGCTTTCCTGACCGAGATCGATCATACCGGCGACCCGCAGGCTGTCATCCAGACGCGCGAAGACGATGCGATGGTCGGCATCGGTGATCGACCGTGCGGGCGCGGCCTGCGGGTCGCGTAGCGGCGCGGTCAGCGAGTACCCCTTCAGACCCAGCAGGGGCAGCTTGACACCCACCCTGGCCAGCAGCTCACGGCTTGCGAGCCCCGCGCAGACCACGAAGGCGTCGGCGCGAAGCTCGTCGTCGCCGATTCGCACGGCGTCGATCCGATCGCCGTTGCGGACCAGACCGAGAACCCGCTCACCGGTGCGCACATCGACCCGGTTGTCACCGGCGCCGAACAGGTCCCGCAGGCGCTCGCAAAACAGTCGGCAGTCGGCCACCGCCTCGCTCGGTGTGAACAGCCCGCCCGCCAGCTCGTGCGCGATGGACGCGAGGGCCGGCTCGGCGGCCAGGCAGGCCGCGGCATCGAGCAGAGACTGCTCGCAGCCGAGCCCGGCCTGGAACTCGCGCGTGGCCTCGAGACCGGCGAGCGTGGCCGTCGCCCGGGTGATGACCATCTTGCCGTTGTGCCGGTAGCTGAAGCCGGCATCGCCATGACGGTCGACGAAATCGCTCATCAGCTCGCGTGACAACGCGCCGAGCCGGATCAGCGCCTCGGTGGTCTGGCGCGAGCGCGTACGGTTGCAGGCGAGGATGAAGCGGCTACACCAGCGCCAGAAGTCCGCGGACAACCTTGGGGTGAAGCGCAACGGGGCGTCGGGATCCAGCAGCCAGCCGGGGACCCGGCCCAGCACACCCGGACCGGCCAGCGGTGCGACGTGGGCGTAGCTGAGCTGGCCGCCATTGGCGCGGCTGGTGCCGAGCCCGACGCCGGGCTGTGTCTCGATGACCGTCACCCGGTCGGCGACCGCGGACAGCTCCAGCGCGCTGCAAAGGCCGACCACGCCGGCACCGATCACACACACGTGCATGACATTCTCCTACCGCCAGCTCGGCGCGAATGACCGAGCGCGGCAGATTGACTCATTGATTCGGGAAATCCGGAAGATCGCGGCGCAGTCGAGCGGCTTCGGGATGGATCGCGGGCGCATGTTCCCCGGACGGCGATGCTGACCGACCCCATTCTCCCAGAACCGCACCCATGCTGTCGCGAGCCGAGGTCAGGGCAGGTTGCGGTTTCAGCCGGAAACCGGTGGCGAATCGCGGGCCAATGACGATGCGCACTGCGGTCAGCTGCCGACCCTCATCAGACAGCAGGGAGCTTCGACAATCAGGACATGCAACGACCAACCGACCCAACAAAGCAGATTTAACAAATCGGACACCCAAGGGCCAGGACCTGCAAGCACACGGTCTCCAACACGTAGGACATTGAACAGCAAGACCTGAGCGCTCGCGCGAGGGTCGACTCGTGGCGCCGCCGGCGCTCCGGCGGCACTCAAGAATGGACCGTCAGGGTCGCTATCGCAGGGGCAGCAGAATCATACCTTCCGGGCCCCGCCGCCCAGGAGGTGGACTGGACAAGGAACGCTGGCATGTTACTTTCGGACTGGAGGCAGTTCGTCGAAGCCGATTCGACCATCGCTCGCCCGCCGGCCGCCGCTCGCCCGCTGCTGGCGCTATTCAGCGGGGTTTCAGCGTTCGTCCACGGTCTCGCGTTTGCGACCGCGCTGGGCTACGGCCTCTACCACCTGCTCCTGCAAAGTCAGCTCATCGCGCTGCTCTCCTTCGTCTCCTGCTTCGGCATAGCCATGTCCCACTGGCGTTCGGCGCACGACCGGGACGCCACGTCCTATCGCTATCTGGTCATCGGCGCGATGACGCTGGAGCTCGTGATCACCAGCTATATGCTCGGTTATCGCGGCCTGATACTGGTCTTTCCGCTGACCGCGAGCTTCCTCTTCCTGTTGCCGTTCAAGCAGGCGGTCTGGCTCGGCGTGCTGGCGGTGCTCGCCTGTCTCCTGGCGTCCTCGAACGTCCTCGAGCTCGAGGTCGTGGTCCGACATGGCATCGCCCTGTTGCTGTCACTCGGGTTCTCCGCCGCGTTCGCCTATTCGTTGCATCAGCAGAAGGACGCCCTCGACGCCGACGTGAATCAGGACTATCTCACCGGCATCGCCAGCCGCCGCGGCTTCACACGCTGGCTGGACAGTCTGCCGTCACGCACCGACATGCAAGCCAAACCGATGGCGCTGTTCTATGTGGACATAGACGATTTCAAGCGGATCAACGACACCTACG
>JAGRHX010000338.1 GCA_020444775.1 Gammaproteobacteria bacterium | reverse complement strand
TACGAAGAGATCCGCTACGAGGGCTACGGGCCCGGCGGGGTCGCTGTAATGGTCGAGTGCATGACCGACAATCGCAATCGGACGGTGTCCGATGTGCGTCACGCCTTCACCAAGCACGGCGGCAACCTCGGCACCGACGGGTCGGTCGCCTACCTGTTCACCAAGGTCGGACAGATAAGCTACCCGGCGGCGGCTGACGAGGACCGGGTGCTCGAGGTCGCGCTGGAGGCCGGCGCCGACGACGTGGTCACCAACGACGACGGCAGCATCGACGTGCTGACCTCGGTGGAGAGCTTCACCGACGTACGCGACAGCCTCACCGGAGCGGCGCTGGAGCCCGAGCAGGCCGAGGTCACCATGCGTCCCTCCAACAGCGTCGAGCTGGACGTTGAGACCGCGCGTAAGATGCTGCGCATGCTCGAGGTGCTCGAGGATCTGGACGACGTGCAGCAGGTCTATTCCAACGCCGACATCTCCGAGCAGGTGCTGAACCAGCTGCAGGACGAGGAATGAGCCGCGCGTCGCTCGCCGATCTCTGCGGCTGGCCCGCCGGGGTTCCATCTTGAAGTCCGGGCCGGTTCGCATCCTGGGCATCGACCCGGGGTCCCGCGTGACCGGCTACGGCATCATCGATTTCGAGCGCAGTCAGGCGCGCTGCGTGAGCGCCGGCAGCCTGGTGCTGGGCGACGGTGAGCTGGGCGAGCGCTTGCTGCGCATACACACCCGTCTGGGCGCCATCATCCAGACCTATGCGCCCACCGAAGTGGTTCTGGAGCAGGTCTTCATGCATCGCAATGCTCGTTCGGCCCTGGTGCTCGGTCAGGCCCGCGGCGCGGCGGTGGTGGCGGCGCTGGGCCAGGGGTTGCGGATGTACGAATACGCGCCGAATCGTATCAAGCAGGCGGTCACCGGTCGGGGGCATGCGGGCAAGGAACAGGTGCAGCACATGGTCAGGATGTTGTTGAATCTGGACGAGATGCCGGGCGCGGATGCGGCCGATGCGTTGGCCGCGGCGATCTGTCACGCGCACATCCGTCAGACCGACGTCAACCAGAGCGACGCGCTCGAAGCCGGCGCCACCGGCAAGACCGGTGCTGCCGATGTCGGGGGTGCCGGGCTCGTCTCCAGACGTCGTCACCGGCGTTGGAGCCGCGCATGATCGGCCGCTTGCGTGGAGTCCTGGTCGAGAAGCACCCGCCGGCGCTGTGCGTGGACGTGGCCGGCGTCGGCTACGAGCTGGAGGCCTCGATGAACACCTGCTCGGCGTTGCCGGAGCTGGGCAGTGAGGTGCAGCTCTACACCCACCAGCTGATCCGTGAGGACGCGCATCTGCTGTATGGCTTTGTAGACACGCTCGAGCGCGAGACCTTCAGGGCCCTGATCAAGGTCAACGGAGTTGGTGCCAAGCTTGCTCTTGCCATCCTCTCCGGCATGGATCCGCCGACCTTCAGGCGCTGCATCTCGGCGGGAGACAGCGCCAGCCTGACGCGTCTGCCCGGTATCGGCAAGAAGACCGCCGAGCGTCTGATCGTCGAGATGCGCGACCGTTTCGACGCCATGCCGAACCTGGTCGAGGCTGCCGGTCACGTGACTGCTCGTCGTGACGACCCGGAAGCCGAGGCGGTGAGCGCGCTCATCGCCCTGGGTTTCAAGCCGCCCGAAGCGAGCAAGCGCGTGCAGGCGGTGCGCAGCGATGGCATGCCGTGCGAGGAGATCGTGCGTCAGGCGCTGCGCTCGATGGCCTGAGGGGGTGCCGCAGCGCACCGCGTAGGGTTCGCGAGGTCGAGCATGAATTTGTGTTCAGACACAACATCTCGCGTCTTGCAGCCCATACCGCTACCATCGAGTGTGCAGGCCCGTGATTCCGACAACGATTGGAGCGGGCCTGTGGGGACAGCCGCTGGCGGTCATTTTCGGCCCTCGTTCGGCCCTCGTTC